>NZ_AZGJ01000127.1 GCF_001436395.1 Secundilactobacillus malefermentans DSM 5705 = KCTC 3548
CAGGAAAAAGTATAGAACCCAAAGTTCAGGCAAATCTCAAGCAAGAGTACGATCAAACAAAAACGGTTGGTCAATTGAACCAGACAAATCCGAATGATTAAACGAAGTAACAGAGCTGAGAAGCTCTGTTTTTTTGACTAAATATGTGCACTATTTAACAATAATTTTTGAAATCCTGTTTTGAATTCGGTAAACTAGGGATGATTAGAGAGAGGGAATTTAAATTATGGTGAAACTTGTCATTATGCGGCATGGTGAAAGTGAAGCTAATCGCGACAATATATTTACGGGGTGGACGGACGTTCCGTTGACCCAAAAGGGAATTGAACAGGCGCACGCTGCTGGAAAAGTATTAGCGGCTACCAAGTTAGAATTTGCGGATGTTCACACCTCAATGCTCTATCGAGCGATTAAGACTGCTCATATTGTGATGGCGGAGTGTCATCAATTATATCTTCCTGAGCACAAAAGCTGGCGGTTAAATGAGCGGCATTATGGCGCGTTAAGGGGACAGAACAAGGACGAAGTCAAACAATCAGTGGGTGAAGCACAGGTTAAGTTGTGGCGGCGTAGTTTTAAAACGGTTCCGCCATTATTAAAACAGGTAGATGAGGATCCTAAGTATTCGAAATGGGGAGCCATTGAGCCCCGAGGTGAAAGCTTAGAGATGGCCTATAATCGGTTGATACCCTATTGGCAGGATGAAATCGCACCTCGACTATTGGATAAGCAAAATCAACTGGTGGTGGCTCACGGAAGTACACTGCGGGCTTTAATTAAATATTTAGATGGAATTGCTGACGCTGATATTGATCAGGTTGAAGTACCAAACGGGAAACTCATACTGTATGAATTCAGTGATAAGTTAAAAGTCATTAACAAGCAATTCTTAGATGAAAATACAAGTGGCTGGGACAAAACTGAC
>NZ_AZGJ01000128.1 GCF_001436395.1 Secundilactobacillus malefermentans DSM 5705 = KCTC 3548
TTGACTAATCGTAGAAAAATAGCATCATCTATTATTGTCGATTATGTAAAATAAGTTACTTTGGAGGAAATAAAATGAAATTAAAAAATATCGTTATCGCCAGTGTGGCCACCCTGTCATTTGGCGCAGCACTGACGATGACAAGCAAGAGTGTAAGTGCGTACTCATCGTATAAAAGCATCCCCACTGCCATCCGTGGATACTACATTTCAAAGCCCGGCAATGATTCTTTGAAAATAACTAAGCATGCGATTGTCTCCGGATCACCATTAGCTGATTCATACTTTTATCGCGTTACCAAAGTTAATCGTAGTGGCCATAAATATCACGTTCATGCTCACATTACGTTGGGAAATACGACATACTTTACTATGAAGCTAAGCCACTACAAGAAAAACAAAATTTATTCTGCCGGCTACACTTATACAAAAACCAGCAAAGCTAAGTATCATTATTTCTCAAATCACTTTAATCACGCATACGGATACTAGTAACACCCTCCCACACCGGTCAGCAGGTTCAACTCCTGCAGTGGGAATTATTGAAATAGATCCTTATGGAGTACAATCAAGTCTGAACCTCTTCCGGAAAGTACTAAAGAAATACTTGTTCAATCCAATTACTCTTGCTGTCGACAGAAGATGGGCAGTATATCCACTTATTTTTTTAAACCAATGATAAAAGCCTTGGACTCTATTAAATATTCTGAGGACAGTGAAACAATAGCATGTGGTATGTAAAACTACTCGTAAGTACAGTAGATAATCTTTTTTCTTTGTATGTGCACCATTTAGTGCACCAAAATTTCACATCAATTCCTTTTAATTCCGTTTATTTACCTTTTATGAATAAACATACTAAATAAGAAAATGAATGAATAAATGGCTCTATACTTTTTCCTGTT
>NZ_AZGJ01000129.1 GCF_001436395.1 Secundilactobacillus malefermentans DSM 5705 = KCTC 3548
GATGTTAACCAATCGCCCATTTAGCCCCGATGGTAGTTGGGGATTAAAAGCAAAGACGCAGTATATTAAAGATGAAAATGGCAAACAACTTTTAACCAAAAGCGGGTTTCCAAAACAAAGAAAAATTTGGTTGGTTGATTGGGATAAAAAGGAAAAAATTAATGAGTGGCGAAAAAATTGGGCGTTGAGTGTTAATCAGTTCTTAGCACAAAAAAATATTCCGGATCGGATCAGCGAAAAATCATTTATCGAGGAAGGAATAGCTGATACCCCAATGCAACATGAGGGAATCAATAGCAAACGGCATGAAAGAAAAGAATTTAACCAACAAGTTAAGAACTATCGCAAGGCCAAAGCCAGTTATAAAAACAACCAAGAAAAAGCCATTAATCGAGGGCATTTAGATAGCCTAAGTAAACACTTCTCGTTTAATGAAAAACGGGTAGTTAAAGAGTTAAGCCATGAACTGAAAACTTATATCAGTTTGGAGAACTCAGATGATAAGCGGCGCATGCTATTTAATTGGAAAAACAGCACCTTAATTAAACATGCGGTTGGTGAAGATGTGACTAAACAATTATTGACAATTAACCAACAAGAAAGCTCACTCAAAAAAGCAGATGAACTCTTAAATAAAGTAGTTGATCGCACGACGAAAAAACTTTATCCAGAGCTTAATTTTGAACAGACCACGCAAGCTGAAAGACGAGAATTAATTAAGGAAACCGATAGCGAACAAACAGTTTTCAAGGGTAGTGAATTAAACGAACGTTTAAT
>NZ_AZGJ01000013.1 GCF_001436395.1 Secundilactobacillus malefermentans DSM 5705 = KCTC 3548
ACAGGAAAAAGTATAGAACCAAAGTAAATAGGGTCAAGCAAAAAGGGAAGTGTCCAACTAGTGGGCGCTTCCCTTTTTAGTGATTAATCATCATCTTCGTCAGCATCATCTTCGGTAACGGGATCGACTGGTTTTTGGACCGTGACCTCAAACCAATTGATAAATGAGTTTTCATAATCTAAGACTTTAAAATCAAAGTTGGCAATCTTGATGATGCTTCCCTTTTTCAAATTGGGCTCAAGATCGATAATATATCCAGCAATTGTGACGTTGTCCGCATCTTCAAATTCTTTGATGTCGGTCTGGAAGTAACGCTCAAAGTCGTAAGTTGTCATCTTCCCATTTACTTGGAAAGAGCCGTTTGGTTGCTTGAAGATGTCTTCAGTAGAAGAATCATCAATTTCATCACGAACGGTGCCAAATAACTCTTCGTAAATATCCTTATCAGTAATGATTCCGGAAGTTCCACCGTATTCATCCACAACGACCACAATTGGTGTTCGTTTCTTAATCATTTGCTGGAGAACTGTTGCGATTGGCGTTGTTTCGGGTGTCGTCGAAATATCACGTAAAAGGCGATCAATGTGCATCGTTGAATCGACCTGTGATTGACGAATTAAATCGTAGTTATAAACGTAACCTAAAATTTTATCTTTATCGCCATCGGCAACAACTGGCAAACGGCTGAATTTTTCCTGCAGGTAAACGTTGATTGCTTCCTTAACGTTTGATGTAATATCTAGGACGATAAGCGCAGTTCGGTCAATCATGATGTCTTTGGCAACTTTATCGTTTAATTCAAAGGCACGCTGCATGTAAACTAAATCATTTTGCTCAAGCTGGCCACCCTCAACGGCATTTTTAGAAAGGCTCAGGATTTCTGATTGTGAGAAAACCTCATCACTTTCATTTGCGACAGGTAGACCGATTAATTTAACAACGCCGTTTGAAGAAGCATTGAGTAACCAAACGAATGGGTAAAATAGGATATGGAAGAAGTGAAGCGGATTGGTAACAACTCTTAAAACCTTCATTGGCATATCAATCGAAATGTTTTTTGGAACAATTTCGGTGAAGACCACTTCTAAGTAAGTTAAGACCAAAATACCGACAACGGCACTAACGGCGTGCATTGTGGCGCCACCCGGATTTAAGTGGGTGATGTTCAACAAGTCCACCAAAATAGCCACAACGGTGGATTCACCTAACCAACCCATGATAATACCGGCAACCGAAACGCCGACTTGAGTTGTTGATAGGTATTCGTTCAAATTAGTAACCATCTTCAAAGATCGATTAAGACGTACAGATGGTTTGTCCAGCTGTTCCATTTTGTCTTGCAGTGCACTTGGCCGCGTTTGGACCAAGGCAAATTCGCACGCTACAAAGAACGCGGCAAACAAGAATGTGATTAACAATATAATTAAATTAATAACTATGTGACCACTATCCAAAAAAATCATTCCTCATTTCTTATCTCGTCATTATTATGTTTATCCTTCATTATACTGCTGATGACCTAAGATATTAAGCAGTTAAGTGAAATCGGCAAAAATAATTAGGAAAAAGGTCGGAAAATTTAACGTTTGCAAAAATCAGTGCTATGTTTGAGATGGAGTTAAATTAATAAGGAGATCTTAGACATGGCAACAAAAGAAGCTGTAAAAAAAGAAGAAGTCACTTTTAAGTATGATGATGCGGATGTTGAAAAGGGTGCCAAGATAATTGACGACCGTGGCTACATCACGAAAAAAGACTTTCCAAAGATGGATAATGCACTTTGGTCAGCTGGTTTTGAAAAGAAGATTGACGAGTACTTGTTAAACAAGGACGAGAGCCACTACATGTACTTTGAGAAGTTCGATTTTGCAGGTGGCACTATCGAAAATATCATCTTCGACATGGATAAGATTAAAACCCGTACCGCAGCGTTGAACCAATTGGGTGAGACACTGGATTTGAAAGTATTTTAAAATAAAAATTGAAAGTAAGTTAAAAGAGTAAAAAAAAGGGCCGGGACAAAACAAATGTTTTGTCCCGGTCCCTTTACTATTTCCGAATATTCTTGCTTAGTCGGGTTCCAAAAGGCTGCTTTCTCCGCCTAGCTACGATCAACAAACAATCCCAAGTGCAGGATTATTCGTTAATCTAGGCTGCGACTTGGACTGTCGTATTTCGACATAGTCCAATCGACATCGTAGCGAAGCGTAGTATGCTCAAAAGCAAACCGCCTTTTGTCTCACCCTCATTTTTTGCTTATTAACCATCCTCAGCATCTTCTTTTGAATCAATCAGCTGAATCTGAAATGTTTGACCATTTGCCTCAAAGGTTTCTGAAATCAAACTGTCCTTTTTAAATGGAACAATAATTCGGTCATAAATTTCATCGTCTTTATCTAGTAATTCCAAATGAATGCCGTACTGAATTTGGTAGAACGGACTAACGGCAACGTCATACTTAAAACTCGTGCCATCACGGTAACGGTAGGTTAGTAATTGATCTAGGATTAAGGGTAATTTTACGAGATGCACCATTAGTTCGGACTCCTTTCAACTTTACTATTGCCATTATAGCAGGTATTTTTGGATTACTTTTAGCACTCTTATATTTATAGTGCTAAATTCTTGCATATCTGACCAATACTGACTAATATAGAAAATGTAAAGAGATAAAAGAAATTGAAAGGGGTTTTTATTTATGGCTAACAGTTTAATGAACAGAGATTTCGGAATGTTTGATCCAATGGATATTTTCAGTGACTTTGATCATGGGTTCATGAAGGAATCCCAAATGAAGACAGATGTTCGCGAAACCGACAAGACTTATGAGGTTGCATCCGAGTTACCTGGCTTCAAGAAGGAAGACATTCACTTGGATTACCGTGATAATACCTTGAGAATTAGCGCGGTTAACAATTTGCAAAAGGATGAAAAGGACAAGAAGGGGCAGTTGCTTCGTCAAGAACGATCATCGAGTAACGTTGTGCGTTCCTTCTATCTTCCTGGCGTTGATAAAGACAATGTTTCCGCAAAGTATGATGGTGGAATTTTGACGATTTCCTTGCCAAAGGTAGATGGGCAAGTGGAAGATGATCACCATATTGAAATTAACTAGTAAGTGACAAAGAGCTGATCTGCAGATGCAGACCAGCTCTTTTTTGTTAATATTGCTTTCCTAATTCATAAACTAGTTCAGGTTCATTTCCCGTTCGTTGGTTCTTATTCAAGAGGTCAATCATCGTCATTTCGTCTTCAGTCAATTCAAAATCAAAGATGTCGATGTTTTCTTTAATTCGTTCTGGGGTCTTTGACTTCGGAATGACGGCGACACCTTGTTGAATTTCCCAACGAAGAATAACTTGGGCAACGGACTTGCTGTGGTGGGCCGCAATTTTAGCAATCATTGGGTTGTCGAGAACGGCACCACGGCCAAGCGGGCTCCACGCCTGCGTTGCAATTTTTTCTTGTTCATCAAATTTGACGAGTGGTTTGTTTGTCAAATAGGGATGCAGTTCAACTTGGTTAACCGCTGGCATTTCCTCAGCTTTGGTGGCCAATAGTTGCAAATGAACTTGCTGGTAGTTGGAAACTCCGATGGACTTGACTTTGCCATCTTTTTTCAACTGTTCCAGTGCTCGCCAAGTATCGAAAAATTGGGTCTGGATTGGCCAGTGAACCAGCAGTAAATCGAGGTGGTCAGTCTGTAGCCGTTTGAGCGAATCGTCAATACTGGCAATGGTTAAATCGTAGCCTTGGCTATATTCTGCAACCTTTGATGTGATAAAAATTTCATCGCGGGGAATCTGCAGATTAATGAATGATTGGCCTAAAAGGTCCTCATTTCGGTAAAGTTGAGCGGTATCAAATAGGCGATAACCAGCGTCGTACGCCGTTTTAATGGATTGATCCATTGTTTCTTGGTCAGTAAGAAGGTAAGTTCCGAAGCCAACGAGCGGCATCTTATTACCATCTTTTAGGGTGAGCGTCTTTTCAATTTCTGACATTATGCTTCCTCCAATAGTTGAATAGCACTATTATAACATTGAAAGCGCATTAACTAAGTTCCAAATTTTTGGTAAAACTAGGCGGAAATGGTGCGAAAACTTGTGATTATTGAGTACAATAATGGTAAAAGTAAACCGAGGTGACCTAGATGACCGAAGCAAAAAGCTTATCCTTAACCAATTTAGATCAAGGATTAACCGCAGATGAAGTTCAGCGGGCGGTTCAATCTGGTCAAAAAAATGCGCCAACCAAGCCCCTGACAAAATCGATTCAACAAATTGTCAGCGGAAACTTTTTGACGTTATTCAATTTGATTAACATTGTGTTGGGGGTTCTGATTGCATATACCGGCAGTTATAAGAACCTGTTGTTTTTGGGAATCGCCATTGTCAACACGGCGATTGGAACCTTCCAGGAAATCAGATCCAAGCGCCAAATTGATAAGATGACGATTCTGTCCGAAGGCAAAGTGAAGGTGCGACGAAACGGAGAAATAGTTGAGTTGCGGCGAGAAGAACTTGTTTTAGGCGATTTGCTGATTGTTGCGCGAGGTGATCAAATACCGCTTGACGGAATCGTTCGCACAACGAAGGGAATTGAACTCGACGAATCCCTCATTACTGGTGAACCTAATGCCATCAGTAAGCAAACTGGCGATCAAATGACATCTGGCAGCTTCATTGTTAGTGGGCAGGCGGTCGTTCAAGTAACGGCGATTGGTGAGAAAAGTTATGTTCATCAAATTACCGCGGCTGTCCAAACTGAAAAACCGCATGATAACAGCGTGTTACTCACCATCATCAACCGAATCATTAAAATATTGACCATTGTGATTATTCCCCTAGGCGTTATTTTATTTATATCAAAACAAATGCATGGCAGCTCGTTTAACCAGGCAATTTTGGGGACGTCTGCCGCAATGATTGGGATGATTCCAGAAGGATTGGTATTGTTGACCTCCGTTGCGTTAGCGGTCTCTGCAAGAAAGCTGGCCAACCGCAACGTGCTGGTGCGAGAATTGCCCGCTATCGAAAATTTGGCACGGGTGGATACGCTTTGTTTAGACAAAACGGGAACCATTACGAGTGGTAATTTAATTGTGGATCACATCATTCCTTTGGGAAGCGCTCATTCAGATACGGAAATTAAGACAATCATGGGCAGTTTTATTAATGGAATCGATGACCATAACGAGACGGCTGAGGCACTTAAAAGAGTCCTACCAGGAAAAACGGGCCAAATTCAAACCGTTATTCCATTTTCTTCTGACCGGAAATGGAGTGGGGCTGCGGTCAATAATCAGAATTACGTCTTGGGAGCACCTGAATTTATTCAGACTGATTTACCAAAAGAATTAGCAACGCGCATTATGAATTATTCCAAGGAAGGTTTCCGAGTTTTGTGTTTTGCCAGCACATCGGAATTAACCCCGACAAATTTAGGCAAAGTGATGCCGTTAGCGCTCATTTTGATTACGGACGAATTACGAGAAAACGCCAAAAACACGTTTGAATACTTCAATAACCAAGACGTTGCGCTCAAAGTGGTTTCCGGTGATAACCCAGTTACCGTCAGTAAAATTGCCCAAAATGCAGGAATTAAGAACACGGATAAGTTCGTTGATATGAGCCAGTTGGGAGATCAACCGGATTATGGCACGTTGGTTGCAACCTACACCGTTTTTGGCCGAGTTAAGCCCGAACAAAAGCAACAATTAATTGCTGCTTGGCAGGATCAAGGCCACAAGGTTGCCATGACGGGTGACGGTGTGAATGATATTTTAGCTTTGCGTCAGGCCGACTGTGGTATCGCGATGGCGAGTGGAAGCGAAGCCGCAAAGAGTATTTCTGACTTTGTTCTCATTCACTCCAATTTTGATGCAATGATTGCCGTTCTAAATGAAGGGCGCCGGGTTATCAATAATATTGAGCAAGTTGCGTCGCTATATCTCATTAAAACGATGTACTCCGTTGCACTGAGCCTCTTATTTATCTTCTTAAAGAGTGGCTACCCGTTTCAGCCGATTCAATTGACGCCGATTTCAACGCTGATGGTTGGAATTCCGTCCTTCGTGTTGGCATTGGAACCGAATTATGGCCGAATTACGGATCGATTTATGAAACAAGTAATGGAGGTCGCAGTTCCAGCGGCAATTTGCGTGGTTGGGTACATTTCAGTTATTTTCATCGTTGGTGGCGGGGTGTTTGGCTTGAAATATGCGCAAACCTCAACGTTGAGCGTCATTTTGACGGGGGCGGTTTGTCTCACTGCTCTGATCACGGTTTCAAGGCCACTCAATCGGCTAAAGGTTTTACTGCTGACGACGATGGCAACCCTCTTTATTATCACCGTTGTTTTCTTTAGTCACTTGTTCTCACTGGTCTCACTCTTCAATTTGGGATTAGCGATGCTTTACATTCCATTGCTGGTAACCGTTTATCCGATTTACTTTGTGGTACAGGAACTCTTGGGAAAACGCGTATTTAGTAAAATCAAATGGAAGACCATTAAATAATCATAAAATAGCAGATTACCTAGTGTAATAAACTAGGTAATCTGCTATTATTTAGGTAACAGCTAAAGGAGTGATTTTTTATGAAGGGTTATGAAAAATACCAACAGTGGGAACGGCAAATTCGCCAAGTTTCCCTGCCACACTGGTCAGAATTACCAAAATTTGATTTGTACATGGATCAAGTACTGGCATTTTTGAATGGCACGTTGGGGGCGCTTGGGCTTGAAACTGTGACGGCTCCTATGGTAAATAACTACGTGAAGCATAAAATTATCATCGCGCCAGTCAAGAAGAAATACCAAACGATGCATTTAGTCGACTTGATTATGATTAGCCTCTTGAAGCCAATGTTTTCAATGGAAACTATTCGATCGGGGATGGATCAAGTCACTGCGGGCGATTTTCCAAAACAGGCCTACGATAACTTCATTGATGCACTGAACGATAGCCTCGCCCATTTGGGTGAAGATCAGAAAGAGCCTCAGTCGTCTAACTTAAATCAAAAATTGATGCAGGTGGCGGTGGATGCAGTTGTTGATAGTATCCAAGCAAAACAATTATTGTCATTAATTGAGCGACCCTTGAGAAAAATAGATAAGGCAAAAAAATAAAAAATTTTATGATGAGTCCAACTTTATTGTTGGGCTCATTTTTTGTGTCAAAAGCCAGACAACGTTCAATCATTCACATAACAGCAAAGAAACCGCTTTCAAAAGTTATCACTTTTTATAAAGCGATACAAGTATTGATATAATAGTGTTAGATAGACAATAAAAAAATAAAAAAATAGTTCATCAAATTGGTTTACATTTTAAAAAGGTGTGATAATATAGAGAATGTGAAAAACATAACAAGAGAGAAAACAATTTATTGGAGGTTATTGATAATGCTAAAAGAGATTAAGAAGACCACAATTAAAATAGATAAAAATGAATCAGTTGACCAAATGATTGACCGTTTAACAAAGAAAGCCCATGAAGCCCTTTGTGCCATGGATGATTTTACCCAAGAACAAGTTGACCACATCGTTCACCAGATGGCGATGGCCGGACTTGATAACCATATGAAGCTTGCTAAACTCGCATACGCTGAAACTGGCCGTGGTGTTGTTGAAGACAAAGCAATCAAGAACATTTTTGCAACAGAAGAAATTTGGAACAGTATTAAAAATGACAGAACCGTTGGGATCATTAATGATGATCGTGAACGTGAATTAATCACAGTTGCAGAACCACTCGGTATTTTAGCCGGTGTGACACCAGTTACCAACCCAACTTCAACTACTTTATTTAAGGCATTAATTGCTGTTAAGACGCGTAACCCAATTATTTTCGCCTTTCACCCACAAGCTCAAAAATCTTCCGTTGAAGCTGCCCGAATCGTTGCCGAAGCTGCTGTAAATGCTGGAGCACCTGAAGGCGTTGTTCAATGGATTGATAAGCCAAGTATTGAAGCAACTTCAGCTTTGATGAACCACCCAATGGTTGCGTCAGTTCTTGCAACTGGTGGTCCTGGTATGGTTAAAGCAGCTTACTCAACTGGCAAGCCTGCTTTAGGGGTTGGTCCTGGTAATGGCCCAGCTTACATTGAAAAAACAGCCAAAATCAAGCGTGCTGTAAATGATATTGTACTTTCAAAAACGTTTGATAACGGAATGGTTTGTGCTTCTGAAAACAGTGCCATCATTGACGCGGACATCTACAAAGACGTTAAGGATGAAATGGAGAAACGGAAGGTTTACTTCATTAAAAAGGCAGACCACAAGAAATTAGCCGATGCAATGTTTGATACAAAGCGCGGCGGTGTAAAGGGTCCAATCGCTGGTATGTCAGCTGTTAAGATTGCTGAACTTGCTGGAATTGATGTTCCAGAAGATACAAAGGTCTTGGCTGCAGAAATTACCAAAGTTGGTCCAGAAGACTGGTTATCAGCTGAAAAGCTTTCACCAGTGCTATCAATTTACAAATCAAAGGATCACAAAGATGCCTTTAGATTAGCTAACGACTTACTTCACTTTGGTGGACTCGGTCATACGGCAGCCATTCATACGGAAGATGACGATTTAGCAACTGAATTTGGCATCAAGATGAAGGCAAGTCGAGTTCTTGTTAACACACCATCAGCAATTGGTGGGATTGGGAACATTTATAACGAAATGATTCCTTCATTAACACTTGGAACTGGTTCATGGGGTAAGAACTCCGTATCACATAACGTTTCCTCATTTGACCTGCTTAATATCAAAACGATCGCAAAGAGGCGGAATAACATGCAATGGGTTAAGTTACCACGAGTTTACTTCGAAAAGACGTCAGTTCGTTACCTTAACTCTATGCCAGGCATCAGCAAAGTATTCATCGTCGCTTCTCCTTCAATGATTGAACACGGGTACGTTGACAAAGTGTTAGGTGAGCTCAAACGCCGTCCTAATGAAATCGAATACTCACTCTTTGCCGTAACGGAATCAGATCCAACAACGGATACAGTAAATAAGGGAACTGAACAGATGCGGACTTTCCAACCAGACACGATTATCGCACTTGGTGGTGGTTCTCCAATGGATGCTGCCAAAGGAATGTGGTTATTCTACGAGCATCCAGATGCAAGTTTCTTCGGCGCAAAGCAGAAGTTCTTGGACATCCGTAAGCGAACTTACCAACTTGAAAAGCCTAACAAGGCCCAATTCGTTGCAATTCCAACGACATCAGGTACTGGTTCAGAAGTAACGCCATTTGCCGTCATTACTGACGCTAAGACCCACGTTAAGTACCCACTTGCTGATTATGCATTAACACCAGATGTTGCCATCGTGGACTCTCAATTTGTTCAAACGGTGCCAAAGCGTACGGTTGCGTACTCAGGTTTAGATACTTTAACTCATGCGATTGAATCATTTGTTGCCAACATGGCTTCAGATTACACGAGACCATTGTCACTACAAGCAATCAAATTAGTGATGGAAAACCTCACAGATTCATACAATGGTGATGCCCAAGCTAGAGAAAAGATGCATAATGCGGCTACTTTAGCCGGAATGGCATTTGCCAACGCCTTCTTGGGAGTTGACCACTCAATCGCCCACAAACTTGGTGGCGAGTTTGGCCTACCTCATGGTTTGGCAATCATCATCACCTTGCCACACGTTATTCGTTACAACTTCAAGGAACCTAAGAAGTTGACGATGTGGCCTAAGTACGAGTACTTCCGTGCCGACGAAGACTACGCAGAAATTGCGCGTTACCTCGGCTTGAAGGGCAATACGAAGGAAGAACTCAAAGAAGCCTTAGTTAAAAAAGTTATCGATTTAGCACACTCAGTCGGCGTCACCCTTAGCTTAAAGGCTAACGGCGTTGACAAAGCCCACTTCGATGCAGAAGTTGATCGTTTAGCTGAATTAGCTTACGAAGACCAATGCACGACTGCTAACCCTAAGGAGCCACTCATTTCAGAATTGAAACAAATTATGATTGATGAGTATGACGGTAAGGGTGTCGAAAAGTAAATTTTAAACAGAAAAAGCGTGCCATACTAGACGGGATCTAGTGTGGGACGCTTTTTGCGTACAATTTAAATTACGTTTGTGGGGTTGGTCTCTTTTATGATAATTTCAGTAATTTTTCTGCCGTTCCGTGAGCAATCTTTTCCCGGTCAGTTTCGCTGATTTTTGCGTTCATGATAAACGGTTCAATTTGATCAGTTGGTTCAAACGGATAATCCGTTGAATACATGATGTGATCAGCGCCCATTTGTTCAATGGCCCAGTTCATCATGGATTCAGTGAATAACCCACTTGGTGTCACGTAGACATTGTCCTGAAAGTATTCGGAAATTTTCCGATCTAGATTTTTAGCAACCGGTAAGATAGTTTCATCTAATCGTTCTTGGTAAAAGGCAGTTAACTCGCCCCAGTGGCCCATAATGATTTTTAAATTTGGATGACGGTCAAAAACACCTGCCAACATCATACGAACCACTTGAATGCCAGTTTCTGCATGCCAACCAAACCCTGGTGTGGCGAAGGCACCACCAGCTGCAAGGCTATACTGGTCGCTCAAGTATAGTGATTTGATAACGTCCGGTTTAGTAATTCCTGGATGAATATAAATTGGGACGTCTAACTTTTCTGCTGCTGCAAAAATTGGTTCAAAGAAAGGGTCATCTAGAAACTTGTTGAGTGTACGACCGTGAATCATAGTGCCCTTCAAGCCCAATTCATTAACAGCACGCGTCAACTCTTCAGCCGAACCCTCGGGATCCTGAGTTGCAATAGACGCAAAAGCAGAATAACGATCAGGATGTTGTGCAATAAGTTTTGCAGTTTCATCATTAGCTTGTTTGGCTAATGGTAACGCAACTTCAGGCGTCATACCCTCAAATCCCTCGGCAGATAGAACTTGCATAGTAATCCCATGAGCATCCATAAATTTTAACCGTGCATCCATGTCTTCGAACTGCTCGTCGGTGGCATTGTATTGAGCGAGACCGCCACCAAGTGCTTTGCCAATTTCAGGGTCGCCACCTTGGTGAGGATGAGTTGCGTTATAAGCTGCTAATTCTTTTTCAACACTGGGAATGTTGAAGTGTTCTTCAGTTGTAATGATTTTCAAAATTGTAAGCCTCCATTTTTACAGTAAAACGACCACTTTACCGAAACTGTCATGGCTATCCATAAATGCTTGGGCGTCACCGGTGTGTTCAAGATTGAACGTCTTAGTAGGTGTGACATCAATGTGATTATTTTCAATCAAGGCCAGTAAATCGTTAAATTTAGTTTCCGTTATAGAATCGGAACTAAAAGCGGTCATATAGGCGCCAGAAGGGATGCTGCCAATTGGCGAGAAGTCTTTTACGTCCCATTGACCACCAAGCTGTCCGGTAGAACACAGGATGCCATCCTCGTTGACCATGCGCATGGAATTTACGATGGTGAGGGCACCCACTAATTCCAGAATCTTATCGAAATGTTTATTGTCAGTTCGAAGCTCGTTGTCTCGATCCTCGATGACGTCATCAAAACCAACTGATTTTAGTTTGTCAGTTTTGGAAAGGTTACGGGTGGTTCCGATAATTTTAAGCGTGGGTTCCATTGCTTTAGCCAATTTAACGGCGGCAACACCAACACCGCTGGTTGCGCCACGGACCAACAAAGTTTCGTTCTTTTGTAGTTTTAGATTTAATAGAGAACCGTAAGCTGTGAAATAGGTTTCTGGCACTGCGGCGAAATCGGTCCAACTCAAATTAGTGGTCACTGGGTAAATATGGTCATTTGGTAGTAGGGCGTATTCTGCATAACTACCATCAAATGCACGGCCCATGCCACCCATGATTGAGGCAACTTTTTGCCCCTTAGGTAATCGATCGGGATCAGTTGTTTCAGCAATTTCACCAACACCTTCAATCCCTAAAATGCGGGGTAATTTAACACTGGGTGACCAACCATTACGGGTGAAGATTTCTGAGCGGTTTAGGCCAAAGCCCTTAATCTTAACCAATGACCAACCAGGTTTAACTTCTGGTGTGTCGACCTCTTGATACTTTAAAACACTAGCATCTCCTGGGGTACTTAATACGATTGCTTTCATAACTAAAAACTTCCTATATTAAATTAATTGATTAATGATAAAACCCGATCAATGTTCTGTTCAAAGACATCCTTGTCTCGAACGGCATTGGGTGCTCCCACGGTTACTAATGCTAAATTACCAATAATGAAGTTCAAAAAGAGTTGTTCATTTGCTTTAATCTGCGATTCATCAGTGGTGATGCTGCGAATGATGGTCGTCGATAGTTCTCGTAATTTGGTAATTTCAGCGACTAATTGAGGGGTGTGACCATAGGTGGTAAGACCGCTAATCATATCGGCAAATGGCATACTATTTTGCGTTGATGAAACAAAGTAAATCGCAAAACGCCGTAATGCATCTTTACCGGAATAGGGCACTAGTTCCTTGTACAACGATGTGGTGAGGCGTTGGACATACTCAGCAACGACGCCACTTTTGACATCTGCAATATTTTCAACGTAACGATAGAGGGATTGTGGTTGCACGCTTAGTGAACGGGCCAATCCGTTGTAGGTTAATTTTTCTAAGCCTTTTTCGCTAGCCAGCGAAAGGGCCTGATTCAGTACAATCTCGCGGCTAAGGTTTCCTCGTTTCAAAAAAATCATCTCCAAAATCAAAGGTTATTCTTGCTAAACTCATATCATGAGTTTATACTACATTTCATGAGTTAGCAAGATTCATTTATTTAAATACAAACAGAAAGAAGTCATTTATATGAGTTATTTAAATCGTGATGGTGCCAAGTTATACTATGAAACGGTTGGAGAAGGTCCCGTGTTTATCTTTATTCCGGGCGCAAATGGAACAGGAAATATTTTTGCAGGTGCAGCTAAACTAATGCAGGAACACTTCAAAGTGGTCATGTTTGATCGCCGTGGATACGGTAAGAGTGAATTAACGAAGCCACTTCCTGACGAAGCCAGCGAAATCGATAGTACTTACCGGTTAAAAACGGATGCTTCTGACGTTGCTGCGCTCGCTAAGGAATTGAGTCCAGACGAACCAGTTTACATTACCGGATCAAGTTCTGGTTCAATCGTTGCGATGGAGACGCTTCAAGATTATCCTGAAGTCGTTAAACAAATTGCTTTCCATGAGCCACCAATCAACAGTTTCTTACCTAACGCAAAGGAAGACCAAGCATCGAACAACGCAATCGTTAAGGCCGCTTTTGAACAAGACATGGGTGTTGCGATGAAGGAATTTGGGAAATTTATGCGAATTTCACCAATTGATGCCAAAATGATGTCGAAGCCAGCTGCAAAACTTGAAGGAAATGACGACCCAGCCGTCAAAGGGATGAAATACTGGTTCCAATACGAAATTCGTCAATACACCAGCCGCAAAATGGATATCGACAAATTAAAGCAGTATCGCGACCGCATTAGTTTGCTAAATGGAACGGATTCACGTGGCTCATACCCACAAGATGTTAATCAATTCCTAGCAAAGTACTGGGACGTGACAATTTATGATATTCCTGGTGCCCACCTTGGATACGCTCAGAAACCAGAAGGATTTGCGACAACCTTGGAAGCTATTTTCCGTTCAAAGAATTAGGAGGACAATTATATGACACATTCAAAAATCGATTTACACGCGCATTATCTATCCCCTGGATACAAAAAGTTTTTAAAAGAACAATTTAATGATATGGGGGATGGCGTCAAAACGCCAGACTATAGTATTGATACGACGCTAGAAATTATGGCGCAAACCAATATTGACTATTCGGTCATTTCAATCTCATCACCTCACATCAATACTGGTGAAAAGGGCAGCACGATTGAATTAGCCGAAGAGGTTAACGAATACGCCGCAACGCAACATCAAAATTATGCCGATAAGATTGGGTTCTTTGCCTCATTGCCACTGCCATACGTGGATGAGAGTCTTAAGGCAATCGACAAGGCGTTGGACCAACAGGATGCCGCTGGATTTACATTACCAACAAATAGTCGCGGCACTTACCTGGGTGATCCTAAACTTGATCCCATCATGCAAAAATTGAACGAGCGTCACGCACTAGTGGCTTTGCACCCAAATGCACCAGGGACAATCGATCAAACGGTAACGTCACAGATACCCGCACCAATTATGGAATTCTTCTTTGATACCACGCGGACTGTGTTGAACATGTTGCAAAATGGCATTTTCAAGCGTTATCCCAATATCAAATTCATCATTCCTCATGCCGGGGCCGTCCTACCCATTATTGCAGGTCGGGTCAAACTGGCGCAATCGTTGAATCCCAATTTGACGGATGACCAGGTAGACATCAACTCCGTGCTCAGTCAGCAATACTTTGATGTTGCTGGTGCCGTATTACCCCAACAATTACCAGCCCTATTGGAATTAATTGATCCGGACAGATTGGTTTACGCGTCCGATACGCCTTATACACCAACTCCAGCAGTCAAGATTTTATCAAATCAGCTGGAGGAAACTGGCTTATTGTCAGATGCTATGAAGGACAAGATATTTAAGACAAATGCCCAAAAGCTACTAAATTTAAAATAAATCTGAAAAGGACCTGACAGCGATGTCAGGTCCTTTTGCATGTAATACTACCAATTTCGAAACGCCTTTCCATTTCGACCAAAATCTTTGCGATAGAGGACAAAGCCAATTGCAGCAGTAATCACATCGGCAATGGGTTGGGCAACAATCACGCCCTGATAACCCATAATTGTGGCGACAATGAAGATGACGCTGACAAACACAATTCCTTGGCGCGATATTGACATGATGAACGCATCAAGTGGCTGATTAACTGACTGGAACATGGTGGTGAACACGAGTGAAATTCCGATAAAAGGGGTTGTAATCAGGAACCAACGCAGCATATAACTGGCGGCGTGAACAACTTCCTGATCATTCATAAATAAGCCGCACAGCATTGGAGCAATGGCAATCAGAATGAGGGCGATGACAAAGGCAAAGCCGGCATTCACTAAAATATCAAATTGAATAATTTTATTGAGGCGTTCTTTATTTTTGGCGCCATAATTATACCCAATGAGTGCCTGAGAACCGAAACAAAATCCGACCAATACCATGGTCACAATTGTTTCGATTTTTGTGGTGATACCAAAACCAGCCACTTTGCTTGCTCCGTAAGCAATTAAGAAATTATTCATGATGGCCGTTCCGAGCATTGTCATGAAATTGGTGACGGATGCTGGAATGCCAATCATGAGGACGTCTTTAATTTCAACAGATGGAATTCTCATTTTATGAATATTAATATGAATGTAGCGGGTTCGCCGGATGGTGTAGACAATTAAAATTGAATCGGTTACGAGATAGCCAACCACTGTGGCAAGTGCTGCACCGGCGGCTCCTAGGTGAAAGGTAAAAATAAATAAGGGATCTAGGAATATTTTTAAAACGGTTCCCGAGGCAGTCCCAAGCATGGATTCTTTGGCTAAGCCTTCCGTTCGCAGCGTATTGATTGGAACTAAGGAAATGATAATTAGGATTCCTGCTGCCGCCATGATTTCGTAGTAAATGGCCGCGTACTGATAGGTGGCTTGAGTGACACCTAACCAGCCTAAAACCTGCTGTTTAAAAATGAAGAGACAGATCGTCACAATGACGGCTAACACGGTAGCACCATAGAAGCAGAAACTATTAACCTTACCCGCTAAATCATACTTTCGTTGGCCCAGTAGTCGCGAAATGGCCGAACTACCACCAAGACCAAACATGTCACCTAGCGCAATCATCATTGAAAATAGCGGCGTACAGAGTGTAATCCCGGCAACAAGGTTCGCATTTTGCGTTTGGGCAACGAAGAATGTATCGGTTAGGTTGTAAATCATCGAAACGACAGTTCCCAAAACAACTGGCAATGCCAATTTAAAGTAGGCCTTGGGGATGGGGGCCTTTTCAAATAATTCTAAAATGAGATCATCACCTAACTTATTTCATAATAATTATTATCTTACCACTATTAGAAACGCTTGTTCAAAAGCGTTGGCGCCGTTTTTATTGGGTGATTATGCTATACTTTTCACCGATATAACTTGTACAGTCGGGGGACGTTATTATGGAAACAGCACCACAATCAACCAACTGGAAGTCGAACGTCGGCTACTTCTTGGCCGCACAAAACTTCTTTTTATTCGGATCATCATCCGTATACTTTGCAATTCTGTGGTATATCGCACTAAAGGCATCATCGGGGACTTGGATCATGCTCGCAACAATGGCAACAACGCTCCCGCAAATCTTAATTTCGCTATGGGCGGGGATTTGGGCGGATCAATATAATCGAAGAAAACTAATTATCTTATCAAGTTCTTTCGTGACAATTTTTACGATTGGGCTTGCGCTACTCTACTTTTTTGAGGTTCGAAGTCTGTGGTTGTTGCTTCTAATCGCGGCAATTCGGTCGTTGGGATCTGGGGTGCAAACCCCAGCCGGAAACGCACTACTGCCGGAGATCACACCCAAGGTTGAACTATCCCGTATGAACGGGCTGAATCAATTTATTAGTTCAATGCTCTTACTCATTTCGCCGATATTAAGTGGACTCATTTTGGGCAAACTTGGCATCATGTTTGTTTTCGTCGTGGATTTAGTGACGGCGACGACTGGGATTATTTTGATGGCACTGGTTCGTTTACACAACCAAGATCGCAAAGTAGTGGGTCACAGTGCCGTTCTACCCGGAATCTGGGATGGTATCAAATACACCTTTTCCCGCCAATACTTGCGAAACTTCATGCTGTTTACCGTTGTGGCATTTGCGCTCGTAGAACCGTCATCACAGCTATCCACGTTGTTTGTGAAACGGACCTTTGGCTCAGCCGTCTGGCGATTGACGCTCAACGAGTTGCTATGGACGATTGGGGCTTTGCTGGGAAGCCTGTACATCACCGCACACAAAAAATTACCAAATAAAATCCGACTCATCACCATTGGGTTTATCGGATCAGGAATTAGTTTTGCCGTCATGGGAATACCGGAACCATTCTGGGTCTACCTGCTCTTCATGTTTTTCTCGGGAATCTGCATGCCCATTATTCAAGCCTCATCCAATATTTTAATTCAAGAAAACGTGCCAAATGACAGACTAGGCCGGGTGTTCTCGATTCTCCAAATTTTGTCGACGGGGATCTACCCGATTGCCATGCTGTTGTATGGTCCTTTGGCGGATCAAATTGCAATCAAGTACATCCTAATTGCTACGGGGCTCATTTTAATCGTGGTCGGGTTTATGTTTTACAAACGTCTCTCAGGATTGGCGGATAAACTAGACGAACTGAAGTAGCTTTTCCTGATGATTTCTTAATGCTATCATTAGCTAACTTATAGTGGGATGTGACTTTATATGGAGAAGACCACGCTTAAGCAGCAATTAACAACCACACTTAGCAGCGCGCACCGAATGGCCTCCAAATTTGGCGGGCAACACCGCTTAATCTGACCCATAACCTCATTTATACGATTGATAGTGGTAAAATAACGAATATGATTTTTGTGCTGTTGTGGCATTAGAAAAGGCTCGCCAATTGGCGAGCCTTTTGCTTACTTCAAATCCCGTCTACGATAACCATACAACCCAACAACTAGCAGTATTGCGGCGACAATTAACATCCAGCTAAATGTAACGCCATTGAAATCCTTAAGCGGAACTTTTGGCACCCATGCAAATGGGGTAAACTGCTTGGCCCAATTTGGCATGTCTACCAAATTGCCTAGGTACATGGCAACAACCGCATAGACAATGTAGAGCCACATTGCGCTGCCAAACCGAGGGATGAAGCCAACAATGACGGCAGTAATACCAATCATGATGAGTAGTGCGGGAATAAAGGCGGCGAAGCTTGACCACAAAAGATCATAGCTGAGCTGATTTGCGGAATCCAAAACCGAATTTCCAGTCACAATCAGACTGCCAATTCCGACGAACCAAAGGAGAATGCCGCTAATAGCGCTAATGAGATAGTAGCTTAGGTACAAGCGGGTTCTGGATAGCGGCTTTGCGTGCAGCAACTCCAGCCACCCTTTGCCTTCGTCTGACTTCAATTTGAGCATGAGTTGAACACTCGGAATTGAAGAAACGATGACGATGATAATTGAAATAATAGCGATAAAATTGAGTAAAATTTGATGGCTGGCAGCGTTAGAAGCTCCCTTGGTGAATACCTGCTGCATGGTCGAATTACTTTTCAAAATTTGGCCAATATTTTTGAAGATGGAGCCGTAAGACGCGCCCAATGCTGCCACGCCGATAAACCAGGAAATAATGATGGTGCGATTTAAGCGCCACCCTAAACTGATTGGGCCGCGGAGGAAGCGAGACGCTGTGCGGCGGCCAGAATGTGTCGCGACCAGGCCACTACCGGTGTCCCGATGCTGATTCAGAAAAAAGGCCAGAATGACCAACACCATCGATAAAATCAACATGTAAATAAGCGGGAGCCAGTTATTATCCTGATAAGCGGACGTCTTTTCAATCCAGCCTAGTGGAGACCACCAAGTGTAGCTGGGGTTTTGAACGTCAGTCATCATTCTCACAATATAGAAAATGCCAAAAATAAGGTAAGACCACATCGTAGCCCCGCTTGAGTGATCAGAAATTTGAGCCATAACCATGGCAATGGCACCAAACATGAAGCCAACGACACCAAGTGAGAGACCTAGCAGAAAGTCGCCGGTTAACTCACTACCGTTCATGTTTGCAAAATAAAGACCGAGGGATAGAAGAACCCCAATCACTAAGTTGTACAGGAAAATTTCCCAAGTCGATGCCGCCAATGAAGCCAGTTTTCCAGTTGATTTAGCCCTAAGTAGCTCCGTCAGGCCGCTATCTTCCTCGGACCGAGTGGCCTTAACCGTAATCGCAATATTTAAGACAATCATGACAATTGCCATGAAGAGGGTCATTTCGTTTGCAAAAACGTGGGCGGTATCAATTGAATTTAGCGGATAGCTAAAGGTTCCAAACATGGCGACCATGGATCCCTCACGCAAAGTGGGCATAATCGAGTTAATTTCTGCGGTGGTTCCATACATATCCGTAAATTTGTAAGCAATTGTGGTCATGAGAATGACGATAATCGCGAACCACAGACAAAGTTTCAACCAATCACGACGCAAACTTACTCGGAACAAAAAGTTGGTTTTATTAAACAGATTCGACATTTTGCTCACTTCCTTCATCGTAGTAACGGAGGAACAAATCCTCAAGGGTGGGCGGTGTGCTTTGTAGGCTCGTAATGCCATGGCCTGAAAGGTAAGTCATAATGGTTTCCAACTGGTCGGAGTCAGCGGAGAAAGTGATTTTAGTACCTGTATCTGCTGACTGCGGATTATGAACGCCGGGTTGTTGCGCCAGGTCACTCATTTCTTTTTTCGTTGAAACGGTGATGATTGTGCGAGTTAATTGTCTCATTTCATCTAAACTGCCGGTTTCAATAATTTCTCCTTCACGAATAATCGCAATGCGGTCACACATTTTTTCGACCTCTGACAAAATGTGACTCGAAAGCAGAACTGATTTGCCAGCCTTCTTTAGGGCTAAAACGTGACGTTGAAAAATTTCTTCATTCAACGGATCTAGTCCAGAGGTTGGTTCGTCAAAAATGAAGAAGTCTGCATTGGTGGAAAGTGCAGCAATCAAAGCAACTTTTTGCCGATTTCCTTTTGAATAAGAACGGGCCTTCTTGGATGGGTCTAAGTTAAATTCTTTGATGAGTGCATCGGTTTTTGCTGAATGGGATTCATTGCCCAGTTTTAAGAATAAATCAATAATTTCGCCACCGGTCATGTTTGGCCAAAGATAGACATCACCAGGAACGTAAGCGAGCCGGTCGTGAATGGTGACACTATTTTTCCAAACATCGTCCCCAAAAATAGTTGCGGAACCGCCACTTGGTTTCAGAATTCCCAACAGAGTTCGAATCGTGGTCGACTTTCCCGCACCATTTGGGCCAATGAAGCCGAAGACCTCCCCAGGTTTCACTTCAAAACTAATATCCTTTAATGCGGTAAATTTACCGAATTTCTTTTGTAAATGGTCAATTTTTAATACTGACGATTGAATTGTCATTGCAATCCCCCTCCTCCTAATTTCGCCATAATCATAAGTCTAGATTGTGGGGAAGTCAACAAAAAAGTGAAATATATTTTTAAAATATTTCACCCTTATAAATCCGATTAAATTAGGAACTTAAACTAAAAAGTGAAATATAAGTGTGCTATAATTTCACTGTATGGAATACGAAGGTGGCAATTGAAATGGCAACACAACAAGAACGAAAAAAACAGCGACGAAATCAAATTAAAGCTGCCGCACAGAAATTATTATTTGAAAAGGGATATCAGGCAACCAGCATTGCGGATATTGCGAAAGTTGCCGAGATATCTCCAGTGACCTTGTATAAATATTTCGAAAGCAAGGATCAAATTGGTGAGGAAATTGTTCTCAGCTTGATTAATGATGGCTATGCGGACTATCAAAAAATGATTGATAATGAGAAAATTTCGTTTGAAGATCTCATTAAAATGATGATGCGTGGCGGTGTGGGGATGACTTCAAACATGAGCGTTGGTTTCTACAAATTCATTGTTAAGGAACTGCGCGAAAACGAGACAGTGAAAGCAGCCTACAATGATCGAAAGGGTTACTTTTGGAATTCATTAATCAAACGGGGCAGGGATGCTGGCTTAATTAGTCCGACGATTTCTAACGCGGCCTTGATGGTTTATTTAGATATGTATATTCAATATGCACAGAATCCCATCAATAAGGACCAGTATGAAGCCCATTCAGAAGTGATGTTGTCGATGTCGGAGGAGTTAAATTATTTGTTCTTTTACGGGTTTATGGGAGTGCCAAAGGAAGAAAATAAAGAATAGCGTATAAAAAACGACTGAAACTCCGAAATGAGCTTCAGTCGTTTTAATTATTCACCCACCTGTACCGAACTAATTCCGGTTTCATCCAAAGCGGTTAAGAATTGACGGGTTTCCTCGACACTTAGGTGACCAGGTAGCGACGATCGTTTTAAATCAGCGAACGTTGCCGCACTGTTGAATGATCGCCCCGATAGACGGGTAATCGTTCCCATTGGGCCTAGCGCAACCGATACTAACGGCTGATCAATCGTTTCACTCGCCGTTAGTGTGGCTTCCATTAGGTTTAGAATATCACGATGTTGATTTGGTTGAACGGCCAGTTTGATGAAGTCGACTTGTTCGTTTGCCATTTGACCCAACACGTCTTTCAAGTCGACCAAACTTGGCGTTTCTTTCATATTGTAGTAGCTTTCCAAAACGGGGACGTTATTAACCGTTGCCAAATTGTGGAGCTGCTGGCGAATGCTAACGGGGCGTGACCAGTTTAGTTCAACGGCGTCCGTCACATGGTTGCTGATCAGTTGGCTGGTCAGTTGCTGATAAGTAAGATCATCGATGTGTGCATGACCGCCTTCGCTTTTATCCCGGAGCGAAATGACAAGCGGAAGATCTCCCAATATTTGCTGAAGTTTCTCGGCCGTTTCGCGGATTTTTTCTGAATCATTGACGTCATCGAAATAATCGAGTCGCCATTCGACTAAATCGGCACTAGTGGACAGGATTTGTCCAGCGAAGGCAATCACTTCACTAGCTGATCGTTCTGAGATTGGAACGCATATTTTTGGTAATCCCAGACCTAAGTATAATTTTTTTAACTTTGCAGGTTTCATCGTGTTTCTTCCTCCATCATATCAAAAAATGATATTGTTCTCATTTTTAAAACTAGCATTATTATTCTTATAACACAAGAATTATAGCTAGTTTCAGCAGTTAATTTTCAATAAGGGTTGACTATAAATGAGAATAGGGTTAAATTTAATCTAATCAATTTTAAAGGAGAACTTTCAAATGACTAAATCAACTCGCTATTATTACTATTGGTTTATCTAGTGTTTGTGCCGCGGAAGGTGCAGACACTTGTTTGCATCCGATGCGGCCAATAGTTGATTTGGAAAGATCTCTTGGTCTCGCAGACGATTTATGGAAAGAAAATCTGCAGGCCACACAGCCGTCTTTAATTTATAAATGTGTGAATCCCGCAGAATAATCTGCGGGATTTTTTTAATTCAAAATGGAGGGTTTCAAAATGAGATATGTCACTGCGGGAGAATCCCACGGACCAGCGCTAACAGCCATCATCGAAGGGTTGCCAGCTGGATTAACAATTAGTGAAGCACAAATAAACGAGGACTTACATCGACGTCAGCAAGGTTATGGGCGGGGAAATCGCCAAAAGATTGAGTCCGACCATGTTGAAATTTCATCCGGAGTTCGCCACCAGTTAACCATTGGATCACCAGTAACACTCCGAGTTGTAAATGATGATTTTCGCCACTGGCAGGAAATTATGGATCCCAGCAGTGAAGCTACTGCAGAAAACTCAGTTCGTAAGGTTGAGCGGCCCCGTCCCGGTCACGCCGATTTAGTGGGCGGAATGAAGTATCGCCATCACGATTTACGAAACGTTTTGGAACGTTCGAGCGCCCGGGAAACAACCATGCGGGTGGCCGTTGGGAGCGTTGCAAAGCAATTATTAGCGCAAATTGGGGTTGAAGTTTTAGGATTTGTTCGCCAAATCGGACCAGTCAGCGCGGATCCCACCAAGCTAAATACATTTGCTGATTTAGCGGCTTTAAAGGTCGCCACTGATCAAAGTGAAACGCGCACATTCGATTCTGACGCAGAAACCAAGATGAAAGTTCTGATTGATGAGACCAAAAAAGCCGGCGATACGCTGGGCGGCATCGTTCAGGTCCTAGCAACTGGCTTACCAGTTGGGCTAGGAAGTTACGTTTCCGCAGAGACAAAAATGGACGGCAAATTAGCACAGGCAATCATCGGTATCAACGCGTTTAAGGGCGTGGAATTTGGTGAAGGATTCCAATTTGCTAATCATCCAGGTAGCGAAGGAATGGACGAAATATTTTGGCAAAAGGATCAGGGCTTCTATCGGGAAACCGACCACCTTGGCGGATTTGAAGGTGGGATGACAAATGGCATGCCGGTTAACATTAAAGCGGTGATGAAGCCGATTCCGACTTTATACAAGCCGCTACGAAGCGTGGACATTAAGACGAAGGAAGCCTATAAGGCTAACGTTGAGCGTTCCGATACGACGGCGGTCACCGCGGCGGCGGTAGTTGCGGAAGCGATGACGGCAATCACATTGGCAGAAGCGGTCCTTGATAAATTTGACGCCGATTCAATGGCACGATTACAGGAACAACTGACTAATTACAATGAAGAAATTAAGAATTTCTAGGAGGAATTTGAATGGGACATACACTGTTAACGAATCAGCGCAATTTGACTGGGACCATTCAGGTTCCTGGCGACAAAAGTATTTCTCACCGAAGCTTGATGTTTGGTGCAATCAGTGAAGGCAAAACGGTGGTTGATAATCTCCTGTTTTCGGAGGACTGCTTGCATACTTTGGCGGCATTACGACAACTTGGGGTTCCAATTCAGGTGGATGAAGCACATCAGCACGTGGAAGTAACCGGTGTTGGTCTTGACGGATTACAAGCCACAAATCAGCCACTAAATATGGGAAATTCGGGGACGTCAACCCGGCTATTGATGGGGCTACTAGTGAATCAACCATTTCCACTGACATTTGTCGGGGATGGGTCATTAAGTCAGCGTCCACTCAAACGGGTGACTGATCCCCTCCAACTGATGGGTGCAAAATTCGAGGAAAATGAGGGACATTTACCCATTACGATGGCCCCAAGTAAGGGACTAAGCGCCATTACTTACAAGCTCCCAGTCGCAAGTGCGCAGGTGAAAAGTGCCATTTTGCTGGCGGCAATTCAAGCGGATCAACCAAGTGTATTGGTCGAAAAGACAGTCACGCGGGATCACACGGAACGAATGCTTCAACGATTTGGTGGCGAGATAAAGCGAGAAGGGTTAACCCTTACGGTGACGCCTAAACCTCATTTAACTGGGCAACACATCACGGTTCCGGGAGATTTCTCCTCAGCAGCATTTTTCCTCGTTGCTGGTCTGTTAGTTCCCGACAGTACCCTAGTTTTAAAAAACGTGGGGCTAAATCAAACGCGAACCGGGCTGCTCAAGTTATTAAAATGCATGGGTGCGGTTATCGAAATCTCGGAACGCGCCGATGATTCTGAACCAACAGCGACGCTAACCGTCCATCAGCAAGCCCTACACAGGATCACAGTTGATGCGAATGATGTGGCTCTAGCCATCGATGAGATTCCACTGGTTGCGCTGTTGGCAACCCAGGCAACGGGTCAAACGGTGATCACAGGTGCTGAGGAACTTCGATTTAAAGAAACCGACCGAATCAAAACGGTTTCTGAAGAGCTTAATAAATTAGGTGCACACATCGCACCGACAAAAGATGGCATGGTGATTGAAGGCCAGACACCGTTGAAAGTTATCGGTAAGCAAAACGTTGACAGCCATGGCGATCATCGGATTGCGATGATGCTGGCAGTGGCGGCACTCATCACTGAAGGTCAGGTCGACTTGCAGGATGCAGAAGCAGTTGCCGTTTCATACCCAACGTTTTTGACTGAATTGGAACGACTTTGTGGAGGTGTCATCGCATGACACAACTGATGATTGTTGGCCTGGGTGAAATGGGGGGCTCACTGGCTGCCAGCCTCAAGGCCAAAAAAGTGGCCGTCGACATTACGGGCGTTGATCAAAACCAGCAGTCACTCACGGTTGGCCTTTCGAAGGGCTGGATTGATCAGGCTGGAACGTTGGCTGACGCGAGTGAAATGGACTTCATTGTTTTGGCCACACCAGTTACAATCATTCGCCAAACGTTAGCCCAACTCGCAAAGCAGCCACTTAAATCAACGGTAGTGGTAACTGATTTGGGAAGTACCAAGGGTCAAATCACCCAGATTGGCGATCAATTGGGGGCACGTTTCATTGGTGGCCATCCGATGATTGGTAGCCAAAAGGCGGGAATTGAAGCGGCGGACGCAAAGTTGTTAGTCGGCTGCCAGTACTTTTTAACGCCGACCACGCCGACCGTCGCAATGGTCAAATGGCAAACGCTACTAACGCCACTGCAAATTAGCTGGCACATCATGAGCCCTGCTAATCACGATCAAATGATGGCAACGCTGAGTGATTTGCCACACGTTGTCGCCGCGACTTTGGCAGTGACAGCCAGTGAGACCTTCCAGGATGATGCTAGTAAGTTCAAACTCGCTGCGGGTGGTTTCAAAGATACGACCCGAATTGGCGCAGCAGATCCAACCATGTGGCGCGATATTCTTTTATCAAATCAGGAGAGTACGTTAGCGGAGATTGACCATTTTCAAACTAAATTAGCAAAACTAAGGGAAGCAATTGCGGCAAATGATGGACAGGCAATCATGGACTATTTTAAACAGGGTCAGGCCGTCCACAACAAATTGAAGGAGTGATTGAAATGTCATTAATATTAGTCGGATTCATGGGAGCAGGAAAAACCACCATTGGGCAACAAATTTCACCATTGATTCATTTACCTCAACAAGATTTAGATGATTTGATTATCAAAAAGGCTGGTAAGCCAATCCCCCAAATATTTGATGAAGTCGGTGAGGCTGGTTTCCGCCAATTGGAAACCCAAGTCCTGGAAAGCACGATTGATGATGCAGCCGTTATTTCGACCGGTGGGGGGGTAATTATGCAGACAATTAATCGACATTTATTGCAGGGAGCACTTGCACCGGTGGTATACTTAAAGACGAGTTTTGAAACTATTTTGGCCCGAATTCAAAATGACGACAACCGACCATTGGCAACCAACATTACGGCCATGGCTAGACTATTCAACCAGCGTCAAAGCCTTTACGAGGAAGTGGCGGATATCGTGGTGGATACGGATGCAAAATCTCCCGCATTCATTTCGACGGAGATTATGAATCAGTTGGCAAGCGTCAGCGAATTAAGGCACAGTGCAATGTAAGGAGGCACCTTTGTGGCAGAGGATCTTGCACAATTAAGACAGCAGATTGATGATTTAGATGACCAAGTGCTCACGATTTTGGCAAAACGATTTGAAGTTGTTAAGCGAGTTGCGGCATACAAAAAGGAACACAAACTGCCTGTCGTTCAGGAAGATCGAATGGCGGGAGTCGTAACGCGTTTAGCGACGGTACATAAAAGTGCAGAAATGACGCCTGAATTCATTTCAAAACTGTATCGGTTGATTATGAATCAGGCGGTAACGGCTGAGAATTCATGGGTTGATGAGTCAAATTAACAACAAATTAAGGAAACGGGTGGCTCTTTTGGAAACTGATACACAATTAGCAGCGGTACAACAATTTACGAAAGCACGGATGGCTGATGACGAAACAGGTCACGGCTATGATCATATTCAGCGAGTCGTCAATAACGTTAAACAGCTATTGGCAAAGGAAACTGGTGCAGACCAGTTAGTGACAATTAGCGCCGCCTATTTACACGACGTAACGGACGACAAGCTTGTCGAAGATGTTAACGCAGCGACGGATGAGTTGACGAACTTTTTAAAGGAAACTCATTTTTCAGAGGACCAAGTTGCTGAAATTTTAGAAATTATTGCGAACATGTCGTTTAGTAAATCGCTAAATGGTCAGAATGCAAAGCCACTTCCCATCGAAGGGCAGTTAGTTCAGGATGCCGATCGATTAGATGCAATCGGGGCAATTGGCATTGCCCGCGCGATTTATTTTGGCGGTCATTTTGGTGAAAAATTGTATGATCCCGAAATTGCACCTCGCGTAGAGATGACGAAGGCGGATTACCGCGACTTGTCGAACGAAACGATTATTAATCACTTTTACGAGAAACTATTGAAACTTAAGGATCGAATGAATACCAACGCTGCAAAGGAAATTGCAACGGGACGTCAAAAAACGATGCTGGAATTCTTGGATAATTTTAAGGATGAATGGGACGGTATTCAGTAGTATATTAAAGAAGCTTCCGACAAAAATGTCGGAAGCTTCTTTTTATTTAATTTTAAAATAATAAACCAACCGCACCAGCCCATGCGCAATCAGCGAAATAACTAGTGAGTAGCCCAACACAATCAGGATAATGAGGCCAAACTGGGTAATTAGCTTAATCCACCAAGTCGAAACCCCAACAAATGTGAGGAGCAACGTCACAAGTACAATTAACACGGTGAAACTGATAAATCCTTGCCAGGAATTATTCAAATCGGCGCGACTTAGGTCGAAACCACCAATGCTGATATTTAGCGAAATAACGATGAATAGAAGCCACAACCAGAATGATTGATTTGAAACGGTTAGGTTCATAAAGAAGAGTGACCAATCTAAACTTGCGGGAGATTGAAGTAGGCTCGTCATCGCATTGAACAAACTGGGAACCAGTAGGCGAGCAAATCCAAGCAGTGCCAAGGTGCAGCCAAAAATAGGGGCAATCCCGATAAATAGATTTCCCAAAACTTGATAAATGTTTCGCTGGTTCCACGTGTGGTTCACGTAGCCCAAAGCGCGATCCCGAGAATCGACTTCTGGTTGATAGGCCGTATGTTTTTCGGATTTGGGGAGTTTTAAAAATCGGACAGCCACGATTTTATGGCCAAATAATTTTGCAACTAAGTAATGACTAAATTCGTGCAGAAAAATACCGATGAACCCAAAGTAAACCTGACTATTCATGCTAAAAGCCGTGGCCAAAAGTCGTTTGGTATTCCGGTTGACCAAGGTGAGGCCAAAGATAAGGGCAGCGGGGATGACAAATAGATACAGGCCGACTGCCATAAAGTTACTTATGAGTTCATGTCCCATGCGAACGCCTCGATTAATCTTCTTTTATATCAACAAATTTTCCGTGAACGAGTTTCCGAATATCCTCAGCTTGGACGGCAACTGAGCGACCGACCTGGCCCGACGAAACGATAATTTCACCCTGCTTTTTGGCAGTTTCATCGAAATAAATGGGATATTTAAATTTTTCCCAGATGCCAATGGGGGTGTTGGCGCCATGCTCGTAGCCAGTTGTGGCCAGGAGCTCTTTAAGTGGAACCATGCCCACTTTTTTGTTGCCGGAGACCTTTGCTAATTTTTTGTAGCTAAGGTGTTCGTCTAGCGGAACAACGCCGACCAGTGGCCCCGTTTCCTTGCCAGTCAGGACCAACGTTTTATAAATTGTATGCTCATCAACGTCATCGTGATCAACATCAAGTTGTGCGACGTCGCCTTCTTCATGAGTTGGGAAGACGTGTTGTTTGTAGCTAATGTTGGCTTTGTCTAAAATTTGTTCAACCAACGTCTTATGAATTCGCGATTTTTTATTCTTTTTTGACATCTTAAGCCCACCTTTGACTATTTTGATGAGAATAAAAACCAACCAATTTTTAAAATGGTCCGAATTATTCCCAAAATTGATTTAAAACTGGTATACTCAATTAGATTAACATAATTTGGTACGAATTAGTTTTGAGGAGATAGGATGGCAGATCTAATTTATCGCAAGGTATTGCATGATTTGAAGGATCGGATTCAAAATGATCAGTTCAAAAATCAGCGCCTTCCAGACGAGCGGAGTTTAAGTGAGCACTATGGCGTTAGTCGTAGTTCTATTAAACGTGCGCTTAGTGTGCTAGCAAACCAAGGAATTATATTTAAAAAACGGGGATCTGGAACCTTCATTAACCCATTATACAGGAAGAATGATTCAATTTTTCACTATGAGGGGTCGAATTTAGGAATTACGGATAGTTTCAAGAGTGATAATCAAACACCGAGTATTAAACTACTGAACTTTAGCGTTGTTCCGGCAACGGAAGAGTTGCAACAAGAGCTCTTTTTGGAACCGGGTGACTTTGTCTATGACATTAAAAGACTGCGGTTGTTTGACGACCAGCCGTTTATGATTGAACAGGGATATATTCCAATCAAAATTGCGCCAGAATTATCGGCAAAAATTGTGTCGGAATCCATTTTTAATTATCTTGAAGAACAACAGGGCAAAGTCGTTACGAAGTCCTTTATGTCAATACAGGCAGCACCATCAACGGACGAGGATCAGAAATTATTAAACCTCAAGCCCATTGAGCCGGTGGGCTTGATGGAAGGAATCTTCTTCCTTGATGATGGGACGCCGTTTGAAGTATCGAATATGCGGCTGCACTACAAGTATCTTCAATATAATACGTTTGTGTCGCTGGATGAAGAATGAGCGTCACACAGCTGACGAAGCCGTAACCAATAATAGGACTAATGAAACAGCACTTACGCAGTGCTGTTTTTTATTTGTCTGCCCATTTTGAAGGGCCATTAATTGGACCGTATCAATTTTAATAAAAGTTGACTTTTGGCAAAATCAGACTATCATAATCACTGTAAATTGACCGTTGAGATAATTGGAAAATTTACTTTCGAAAGATGTCCTGATAATAATTTATTTTCAGAAGGAGTGTTTATTTAATGGCAGTAGATTTTGATTCTAAAGAATACCTAGAAGGCCTCGACAAGTACTGGCGTGCCGCTAATTACTTATCAGTTGGGCAATTATTCTTGCGTGACAATCCATTGTTGAAACACGACTTAACCTCGGACGATGTAAAGATTAAGCCTATTGGTCACTGGGGAACAATCGTTTCTCAAAACTTTATTTATGCGCACTTAAACCGTGCCATTTTAAAGTATGATTTGAACATGTTCTATATCGAAGGTTCAGGTCACGGTGGTCAAGTCATGGTCTCAAATTCATATCTTGACGGTAGTTATAGCGAAATTTATCCAAATATTTCTCAAGATGAAAAAGGGATGCAGAAGTTGTTCAAACAATTCTCGTTCCCAGGTGGTGTGGCATCTCATGCTGCCCCTGAAACACCAGGTTCAATCCACGAAGGTGGCGAGCTTGGCTACTCACTCTCTCATGGTACCGGTGCTATTTTAGATAACCCAGACGTTATCGCCGCCGTTGAAATTGGTGATGGTGAGTCAGAAACTGGTCCGTTGGCTGCTTCATGGTTCTCAGACAAGTTTATTAACCCAATCAAAGATGGTGCGGTTTTACCAATCATCAACATGAACGGTTTTAAGATTTCAAACCCAACCATTTTATCTCGAATGAGTGACGAAGACTTAACCAGCTATTTCAAGGGAATGGGCTGGAAGCCTTACTTTGTTGAAGTGGCCGATCCTGAGAAGCACATGCCAGTTCACGAAGACATGGCAAAGGTCATGGACCAAGCAATCGAAGAAATCAAACGAATTCAAAAGAATGCCCGCGATAACAATGATGAAACGTTGCCAAATTGGCCAATGATCATCTTCCGTTCACCAAAGGGCTGGACCGGTCCTAAGCAGGATCTTGATGGAAACCCAATCGAAGGGTCATTCCGTGCTCACCAAGTACCAATTCCAGTTGATGCTGCTCATATGGAACACGTTGATCAGCTCACAAATTGGTTAAAGGCGTACAAACCAGAAGAACTATTTGATGAAAATGGAACTTTGAAGTCAGAAGTCCGCGCCTTTGCACCTAAGGGCGAGCAACGAATGGCGATGAACCCAATCACAAATGGTGGGATTAAACCTGAACCATTGAAGTTGCCTGACTACAAAGACTTTGCCGTCGACGTTAGCGAACACGGTAAGACAACTGCCCAAGACATGATCATTTGGTCAAATTGGTTGGCAGCTGTTGTTAAAGAAAATCCAAACAACTTCCGAGCTTTCGGCCCTGATGAATCCAAGTCAAACAGACTCTACAGCTTGCTTGATGAAGGCAAACGTCAATGGATGGAAAACATTAAGGAACCTAATGACGAAAACATGGCGCACCAAGGTCGAGTCATCGACTCACAACTATCAGAGCATCAAGCTGAAGGTTGGCTTGAAGGATACGTTTTGACCGGTCGTCACGGTTTCTTCGCCACATACGAATCATTTGGACGTGTGGTTGATTCAATGTTGACTCAACACATGAAGTGGTTGCGTAAGGCTTCAGAACAGTCATGGCGCAAGCAGTATCCATCATTGAACTTCGTGGACACCTCAACTGTCTTCCAGCAAGATCACAACGGCTATACTCACCAAGATCCAGGTATGCTAACACATTTGGCTGAAAAGAAACCTGAATTAATTCGTGAATATTTGCCAGCTGATGCGAATACATTGTTGGCTGTCGGGGATGTGGCTTTCCAAAGCAAAGAGAAGATTAATCTAATCGTTACTTCAAAGCATCCACGTCCACAATGGTTCTCAATTGATGAAGCCACTAACTTAGTCCACAATGGCTTAGGCTACATTGACTGGGCATCAACTGATCAAGGTCAGGAACCTGATTTGGTATTCGCCGCCGCTGGTAGTGAACCAACTTGGGAATCATTGGCCGCAATATCATTATTGCATGATGAATTTCCTGATATGAAGCTTCGATTTATTAACGTTGTTGATATTTTGAAACTTCGTTCACCAGAACGCGACCCTCGAGGCTTGACTGATGATGAATTTGACCGCTACTTTACAACTGACAAGCCAGTTATCTTTGCATTCCATGGCTACGAAGATTTAGTACGGGACATCTTCTTTGATCGTCATAACCGCAACGTTCACGTTCACGGCTATCGTGAAAATGGTGATATCACAACGCCATTTGATATGCGAGTCTTGAACGAACTTGACCGTTTCCACTTGGCTAAGGACGCTGTACTTTCAATCCCTCGATTCGCCGTTAAGGGTAGCTACTTTGCTCAACGGATGGACGATATGGTTGCTAAGCATACAGCTTACATTCGTGAAAATGGGACAGATATGCCAGAAATTAACGATTGGCAATGGAAACCATTGAAATAAAGTAAAGTAATCAAAAGAGGGTGAGACAAAAGGCGGTTTGCTTTTGAGCATAGCCTAGATTAACGAATAATCCTGAACTTGGGATTGTTCGTTGATCGTAGCTAGGCGGAGAAAGCAGCCTTTTGGAACCCGACTAAGCAAGAATATTCGGAAATAGCATAGGAGCCGGGACAAAACATTTGTTTTGTCCCGGCTCCTTTTTTGTATCATTGGTTAATGTTAAGGGTTAACGACAAACTTAGCTGCTTGACCACCATCAACTAACGTAACGTTGTTGGCGACAATTGACCCCATTGCGTCACGAGCTTCAACAGTTGCGTTACCAACGTGAGGCGTCAAAATGACGTTGTGGTAAAGTTCTTCGAATCCTGGGGTAAGTTTTGGTTCGTTCTCGTAAACATCAAGCGCAGCACCGCCAACTTCACCAGCCTTGAGGGCGGCAAGGAGGGCAACTTCATCTACGATTGGGCCACGACCAACGTTGACGATTGAGGCAGTTGGCTTCATTTGCTTAAAGACATCGGCGTTGAATTGGTGATGATTGTCCTTAGTTTGAGGGGCATTAATACTGATGAAATCACTCGTTTTAACTAGCTCATCAAATGGAACATATTTGGCGCCAATGCTTCGGGTTTCAGGATCCGAAACAATGTGTGGCTGCCAGTACTGAACGTTCATCGATAAAGCACGAGCCTTACGAGCAACGTCCCGGCCAATGTTACCAAAGCCGACAATTCCAAGGGTCTTGCCAGCGACCTCATTGCCTAAGAAGTAGAGGGGTGCCCAGCCTGGGAATCCAGTTGTCCGCATCTTATGGTCACCTTCCACAACTCGATGGCTAAGTGCTAAAATGAGACCAACAGTAACTTCAGCAACGGCATTTGTCGAAACGGCAGGTGTGTTGGTTACTGGAATGCCCTTGCTTTTGGCATAATCGGTGTCGATGTTGTTGAAGCCGGCACCAAAGTTGGCGATTAATTTGAGTTTAGGAGCGGCATCAATGATTTCTTGGTCAACCTTCGTTGAAAGCGGGGTGATCAAAAAGTCGACATCAGTAACGTTCTTAAGTAGTTCGTCGTGCGAAATAAGTCCTTCGCCGTCAAATGCTGAGACCGTTAATCCGGCATCCTTAAGAATTTTCACAGTTACATCTGGCAATTTTGCAGAAAGATAAACTTTACTCATTATAAAAAGCCTCCTAATTTGTTTGTATTACTGTACACTTATATTATCGGACGAAAGCGCTTACTATGCAATAGCGCACTTTTTAGTAACCTGAAAGGAAGCTGACCTATGACTGATCAAGTTAGAGAAGAAACGTTACAAAAACTGGTCAATGGGGAGTTTAACTGCCCCAAAGAATTGACGCTATCAATGTTTAGTGGCAAATGGAAAGTTAATATTATTTATCATTTGGGCCAGGAGGGTGCGTACTACTACAACGAACTCCTAACATTATTACCCCAGGCTTCCCATAAAATGATTTCGGAGAAGTTAAAGGAACTGATGGCGGATGATTTAATCGAAAGAACCGAAGAGGACGGTGGGCCACGAGTGAAGGTATCGTACTCACTTACGCCGCTTGGAAAATCATTGTTACCCATCATTAACGCAATGTATGATTGGGGCACGGCGCGGTTGAAGGAATTGCAAATGAACGATGTGCCGTTTAGTTTGGGAAAAGTGAAGTAAACCTTGTGCTGCCTAGTAGTCAATGAAAAAATAGACCAAGATAAAATGTTAATTTATCTTGGTCTATTTTGTTTGTCTTTCAAACAGTTTAAAATCATCAGGTTCGTTTGCCTCAATTTCAATGGGTTCAAAGGTAAACGGCAACAACAGCCCCATCTTCCACGAATGCAGCAACAATCGCTGCTTTCCGTCAGTTGCATATAAGGGATCACCAACAATTGGATGATTCAGGGATGATAGATGTACCCGAATTTGGTGGGTGCGGCCCGTTTCAAGCTGGACTTCCAGCAAACTGGCATCGTTAACCTGACGCAACACCCGATAATGAGTCACTGCATTTTGCGGGTTTAGACCGTTGACGAGCCGTTTACGTTTATCCTCGGGGTCTCGACCAATCGGTGCATCAATGATTCCCTCGGCTTGGTCGAAGTGACCGTGAACCCACGTGAGGTAAGTACGCTTAATGCGCTTTGTTTTGATGAGTTCCGTCATGATGGGGACGACAACTGGATTTTTAGCAATCAAAAGGGCGCCACTCGTCTCCTGATCGAGCCGATTCAAGATGTAAGGCTGTTCACCCTTGGGCTGGAGGTAGGCTGCAACGTGGTTTAAGGTCGTACCAGTTTCCTCGGGCTGATTCGGATGGGTTTTGCTTCCACGCGTTTTATTGACGACGAGTAGGTCATCATTTTCAAATAGAACTTCGACTGTTGCAGCGCTATCTGGCGTTGTCTGCGGATTGGCGTGAGCGAAGTCACTGGGTTCAAAAGTTAGCTGAATTTGGTCACCGGCCTTCACCTCAAAATTAACTGGTAAATAACCGCCATTAACTAGCACCCGTTTGTCCTGCTTTAATGAAAAAATTAGGTGTTTTGGTAACAGCCATTCATTAATGAGTAATGAGCGCAGTGATTGCGTCACAAATTCAGTTGGCAGGATGAAATTAAATTGCCAAGTCATTTAAATCCTCCGTAGCAAAAAAAGCTGGAACAGTTCGTTCCAGCTTTTTTTGACTTTATTTTATTTTTTACTAAGCTTGGATAATTCTTTAGGCTTAACGATTAAAACATCGCAAATAGCTGAACGACTCACGTAGTTTGTTACGGAACCAACCATTAAACGTTCTACGGCTGAAAGGCCGGTTGAACCGATAACGATTAATTGCGTATTGTGATCAGCTGGGAATTCGCGCGCGATAACGGGCTTTGGATTACCAAAACGAACGTGAATTGAAACTGAAGATAATCCGGCATCTTCTGCCTTCTTCTTCAACTTAATCAGCTGGTTTTGAACGTCCTCTGATAGTTTATAGATTACATCGCCACTAACAGCACCGCCATAAGTATCGCTAAATTGGTTAACTTCCAAAACGTTTAGGATATCCAAATGGGTATCGTTTAGCTTTGCAACTTCAATTGCTTTATCTAAAACTGGGTCGGTTGCTTTTGAACCATCAACTGGAGCCAAAATATTATCATATTGTTGTGCCATAGTGATTGCCACCCCTCTTGTAGCTTTTACTTCTTATATGTTAACTATATCATGAAATCCATTTCATGTAAGTAATTTAATTTGAGAAAGTGGTAAATGAAACCGTTTTCTTGTTAAACACCATAAAGAGGTTATAATAAAGTTGGAACCGAATGGAGACCACGGCCTCCATTAATTGCCGCTTAACCGGGTACTCGGTTAGGTGGTTTTTTTGTACATAACAGGAGGGATAACTGAATGATATTTTATCGTATGAAGTCGCATGATATTGGTCGTAACTTGGCAACCGAACAGTATCTCATGAATCACTTGAACTTGACTGAACCACTCTTACTTTTTTATTATCAAACCCCATGTATCATCGTTGGTCGCAACCAAAACACGCTTGAAGAAGTGAATCAAGATTACGTTGCGGAACATGATATTACCGTAACCCGGCGCTTATCTGGCGGGGGAGCAGTATTTGATGACTTGGGCAACTTGTCATTTAGTTTCGTGATTAATAATCCGGATGAGTTTGGTGATTTCAAAACCTTTACCCAGCCAATTGTGGATGCCCTTCACGAAATGGGTGCAACCGGTGTTGAGGTGTCAGGACGGAACGACTTACTTGTTGACGGCAAGAAGTTCTCCGGCAATGCGATGTACACTAAGAATGGCAAGATATTCTCGCATGGCACTTTAATGCTCGATGTCGATCTGGACGTGGTCACCCATGCATTGAATGTTCCAGAAGATAAAATCAAATCAAAAGGAATTAAATCGGTTCGTTCGCGGGTCACTAATTTAAAGCCGTATTTATCACCAGAATATCAAGATTTAGCAGTGCCAGAATTTCGCGATACCATTTTAAAGAAACTGTACGGTGTTGACGACGTTGCCCAAATTGCTGACAAAGAATATCAATTGACTCAAGAGGATGAAGCGGCCATTGAGGATTTAGTGACGAAGTATTATCACAACTGGGAGTGGGTCTACGGCTCATCGCCAGAGTTCACGGTCAAGAAGCGTCAACATTTTGATGCAGGAACGATTGATGCTCGAATTTTAGTGAAGTCCGGAAAAATTCAGCAGATTACGTTCTTTGGCGATTTTTTTGGAACCAAAGACGTGGCGGAACTCGCTCAGCAACTAGTGGGTGTTCGCTACGATGAAAAGACGTTGGCCAAAACATTACAAATGATCAATACGGATAATTATTTTGCTGAAATTCCAAAGCAGCAACTTTTGAAATTATTGGTTTAACAAAATTTTTAGAATTTATGAAAACATTTTCACGTAATCGCTTTCATTTATGCTAAACTGGAAATACAGGCGATTTTATGAAGGATCACCTCAAAATTGGGTATTAGCGAAAGGAGTCTGAGTCATGTATTACATTTCAATGAAATCGCATGATATCGGTCGTAACTTGGCAACCGAACAGTATTTAATGAATAATAGGGAGTTTGATGAACCCTTATTACTCTTCTATTATGAAAAGCCCTGCATCATTGTTGGGCGAAATCAAAACACGCTGGAGGAAATCAACCAGAATTACGTGAAGGAACACGGTATTACCGTTACCCGTCGTCTTTCTGGCGGTGGCGCTGTTTACCAAGACCTAGGCAATCTTTGCTTTAGTTTCGTGGTCGATAGTGAATCTGAGCAGTTTGGTGATTTCAAATCCTTCGTTCAACCTGTTGTTGACGCACTTCATGCTATGGGGGCAAAGAGTGCTGAGGTTTCAGGGAGAAATGATATTCTGGTTGATGGCAAAAAGTTCTCTGGAAACGCCATGTATTCACGAAACGGCAAGACGTTCTCACACGGAACGTTGATGCTTGATGTTGATTTGAACGTGGTTTCTGATGCGTTGAACGTACCAGCCGATAAGATGGCTTCAAAGGGAATTAAATCAGTTAAGTCACGAGTCACTAATTTGAAACCTTACCTGGCACCTGAATATCAAAATATTACTGTGCCTGAATTCCGTGACACCTTGCTGAAGGAATTATTCCATGTGGATAATCTGGATGACATCAAGGACAAGGAAGTCGTTGTGACCGATAAAGAACAAGCGGCCATCGACAAAATTTACGAAGACTATTACAACAACTGGGACTGGGTTTACGGTAACTCACCAGAATTCACCGTTAAGAAGCGTCAACACTTTGATGCCGGTACGGTGGATGCCCGATTCTTGGTTGATCAAGGCAAAATTAAGAATGTTAAATTCTACGGTGATTTCTTTGGACCGGGGGATGCAACTGAGTTAGCTGACAAGATGGCTGGCGTCCGTTACGATCACGATACTTTGAAAGCACTACTGGATCCAATTGATACAAATAAGTACTTCAATGGCATTCCCAAGGAAGAATTGTTGAACCTATTTGTTTAAACTTTTTGACAATTATCACTGAGTTATTTAGAGTAGGACTGTGGCAGTTATGTCACAGTCCTTATTCATACATATAAAAACGAGAAAGAGGTTCACTATGAAAGATAAGCAAGTCATTACTTGGTCGTTTATCTCCATGTTCATCTTCATGATGATTAACTTTTTAATGTCAACACCGATAGTCAAAATAACCGACCGTAATCTCGCGTCAAGCGACATTTGGAAGTCGACGATCTTTGTTTTAATCCTATATTTGATTCCGATTATTCTGGCCGTTTTAAATTGGAAAGCCTCGTTCTACTTTCTGGGACTCGTGATTACAATGTACTCGTTAGGTCTGCTGAACGTTATTTTAACAATGGCGACCAAGAGTGATGCCAGCTTGTTAATCAAGGTGCTAATGGATATTTTTAGTGCGGCTGCAATTGTTGCGAATGCCTACTGGCTAGTGCTAGCATTGCGTTTACGAAAAGAACAAAAGGAAAAACGACGGGTGGAATTAGTCGCCCAATACCAAAAAGAGCATGAACAGGAGACGTCAAAATGAAAATCCATGTAGCAGATCTTTTCAATACATTAAAGGAAGACGGCGTTACCTCACAAAGTAATGCGGTTAAGGCAAAGGACCTGAAGGGCGCTGCGCTGGAAAAAACGCTTCAGTCGCTAGTTGATTACATTGTTAAACAGGGCAAGGCAGAACAAATTAGCCAGGCTGAAGTGACCATTGAAAAGGAAGAATTATCAATTCGTTTGGAAATGAATGTCATTAATTTGCCAGTTCGTTACGTTAGTCCGATGGAAAAAGTGTTAGATGCTGAAAGTGATCAAGACGTGAATGTTTACATGATTGTTGAATCGCCCAAGGTTAATAAGTCAGGTTTACGGATTGATGAAATTGGCACAGTTGATTCAGTGATGGCTGATCCAGCTGCTGCCTTAAAGCAATTTACGGACTTCGTCACTGAAAAGTTGGCGGATATTGCGGTAGCAGATGAGCCTGAACCAGAAAAGTAGCTTTCATTCTGATTGAATTTGTGGTAGAGTAGTTCTTATGCGATGAGTCGAAGAAATCACGCCGCATTTATGCGGTCCGCGCAAGCGGCTAGGTGATGTTTCGAATGCAGGGGCAAGGTAACACCCACCGGATATGCGGGAGCCTTGATTCCAACGGATTGTGGAGTTCAGTGAATCTATTTACATGCAAATGTAAGTACTGTAGATCATAAAAGACCAACCAAATTAATTTTTGGTTGGTCTTTTTTTGCTTGAATTAATGAGAGCTCGACGTGACAAATATTAAGATTTTGAGTAGAAAGGTTGATATAAAGGTTTTTTTCATTTTGCTGCCTTTGTTTTTGCTCATTATTTAGCTAAAGTATTATATAATTCTCTTAGAAAGAGGGATGGTAAATATGAATATTGCAAAAAAGTCATTATTAATCGGTACAGTAGTACTAAGTTTTGTCGGAATTATTGGTACAACAACTTCTAAAGCGTCGGCAGCCACAATTACGACAAGTTATACTGCATTAAAAACTGCTGCAACAAAGCGAAATGTTGAAACGACTGGTAAGAATGCACTTTATTCAAAACCAGGCACAGTTAAAGGAGCAAAAGTAGTTGCTTCTAAAGCGAAGATGGCAACTTTTAAGACCTCTAGCAGTTCAGCATATTATTTTCGTGCTTATGGATATGCAAAGACCAACACCGGTTCAGTCTATTACAAAGTGGTATCGATGAATGGTAAATATCGTGGGTATGTTTATGGTGGGAAGACACTCAATGCTTTTTCTGGAGGAGTGAAATCAGCCAAAACCACGCAAAGTGTTGATTTACCGACTGGAACGACCTTTTATTTCAATAAATTAGGTAAAGCATATGGTACTTGGACATCACCACAATATACACAGTATAAAGCCAAGAAGTTATTAAGTAATGTCAATCCAACTTCAGCTGCGGGTAAAAAATATGCTGCTGATCCACTTACAGTAACAAAGGCAGTTAAAAAAACTCGTGAAGGTTGGGTTTACTACTACATTGAGGATGCAAAGCACCCAGAAATTAACGGCTGGATTTATAGTAAGGCGGTGCTAAATTATCTTGATGAAGATTACTATGGTAGTTATGGTATTTCAGTGAGTTATCAAGATTCAGAATCTGGTAAGTCAGTTGGGAATGCCTTTGTTGGACCATATGAAAAAGATAGTTCGACATCATATGACGAGTTGCTTAATCAAGTAAGTAGCACAAGTTATCTCCCATCTGGATACAAAGTAACCTCCATGAAGATTCAGGATGGCTCAAATACGACATTAAGCACAGGAGACACAATTGCTGTCGGAAGGTATCCAGTAATCGTTTCAGTAAGTAAGTAGATTTGTTAAATTAAAGCCATAATAAAAATGACGTATCCTTAAATTGAGGATGCGTCATTTTTATTACTTAGTATTAGTCAATACATCAGCTATATCATGAATATCTTTTGGCGTCGTTCGACAACAGCCACCAATCATTCTGGCACCGGCTTTTAGCCAAGCGGGCGTCAATTGTTCAAAGGAAGCTTCTTCTTCCTGTGACTGCCAGGTTTTGGTTTTTGGATCGTAGGTTTCACCAGTATTTGGATAAACGATGATTGGCTTATCCGTGACTGCTTTAATGGTTTGAATAGCCGCTGTGATGTTCGTCATGGCGGTGCAATTCACGCCAATCGCGATGATTTGGTCGTGGTCGTTGAAGTAGCTCACGGCCTTTGCGAGACTGGTGCCGTCGCACAGCGTCTTAGAATCGCGAATGCTAAACGAAATCCAGGCCGATTGTTGTGGAAATTCACTTTCCAGCAAATTAGCTAGAGATTGAGCTTCCTTGAATTGTGGCTGGGTTTCGAAAGCAAACAGGTCAACACCGCTGTTGGCGAGTAACTGCATACGCGAACGGTGGAAATCTTTCAATTCATCCACGGATAAATTGTAGTCACCGGTGTACTCGGCACCATTTGCGAGAAAAGCGCCATAAGGTCCGACACTTCCAGCGGCAAAGAATCCGCCCTTTGCGGCTTGTTCTGCTGGCGTTAGGGCCGTCCACGCATCATCGCGGGCACGTTTGGCAATTTCAACCGCATTGGTAATCATTTTCTGAGCATCGTCGGCTGGAACTCCCGCTTTGACAAACGCGTCGATGTTGGCCTGATAGGTGTTGGTGATGGCAACTTGGGCTCCGGCATCGAAGTAGCTTTTGTGAACATCGTAAATTGCTTCGGGTTGTTCAATTAGGGCCATGGCCGACCACAAGTCGTTATCAGTATCGATATCATGTTTTTCGAGTTCGGTTGCCATTGCGCCATCAACCACAACGGGCTGGTTTTTCAATATTTCTGGCAGTGATTTGGTCATTGACCGGGAACCTTCTTTCATTTACAGTAGTAAAGTTGAGTATTTTAATCATATTCTAATGTGAGCAACAAAGTCAATTATTGAATTGGAAATGAGGGAATTTTATTGGAAGATAGTGAATCAACTGAGTTAGGCACATTGGAACGCAAAATGTCCTCGCGCCATCTATTAATGATTTCATTAGGCGGTGTTATCGGAACTGGACTATTCTTGAGTTCTGGCTATACCATTCACCAAGCGGGTCCCATTGGTACAATTATTGCGTACCTCATTGGCGCGCTTTTGGTGTACGCGGTCATGCTGTGTCTGGGTGAATTATCCGTGGCGATGCCGGTAACTGGGTCGTTTCACGTGTACGCCACTAAGCTCATTGGACCAAGAACTGGGTTCACGGTGGCGGTCCTATATTGGTTAACCTGGACGGTGGCTTTAGGGTCGGAATTTACGGCGGCTGGGCTCATTATGCACCAGTGGTTTCAAAATACGCCGGAGTGGATTTGGAGTGCCCTATTTATGATAGTCATTTTTTTAACAAACGCCTTTCGGTGCGGTTCTTTGCCGAAGCGGAGTTCTGGTTCTCTAGCATCAAAGTGGTGGCAATTGTCATCTTTATCATCATCGGAATTCTTGCCATTACCGGAGTTATCCCGATTAAGGGTTATGCCCATGCACCAGGTTTACATAATTTAACCGCAAATGGCTGGTTCCCAACTGGATTCAAAGGGGTCTTTACCACGATGCTGACTGTTAACTTTGCCTTTTCTGGGACGGAACTAATTGGCGTCACGGCGGGTGAAACTAAAGATCCCGGTAAGACACTGCCTAAAGCGATTCATACAACCCTTTGGCGCTTAGTTCTATTCTTTGTTGGTAGTATTTTTGTCATGGCATGCTTGATTCCTTATCAGCAAGCAGGTGTGACTCAGAGTCCGTTTGCTCTGGTTTTGAACCATATCGGGTTGCCATTTGCCGGTGACTTGATGAACTTCGTCGTACTGACGGCAATTTTATCGGCTGCAAATTCTGGGCTGTATGCCTCAACCAGAATGCTATGGTCCGTGGCAAATGAGCACATGATGCCGCAAGCACTATCACGAACGACGCACCATGGTGTCCCGTTTATTGCGCTCGTCATCAGTATGATTGGCGGTTTGCTAGCACTCTTTTCAAGTGTGATTGCTGCGTCAACCGTCTATTTGGTGCTTGTTTCCGTTTCGGGGTTGGCGGTTGTGTTCGTTTGGATGGCGATTGCCATTTGTCAGCTAATTTTTCGGAAGAAGTATGTGGCTTCCGGTAAAAAGGTTAGTGATCTGGTCTTCAAAACGCCGTGGTATCCATTTATTCCGTGGTTTGCGTTTATCGGCTCGCTGTTGTCATGCGTGTTGATTGTGTTTGATGATGCCCAGCGCCCAGCGTTATTTTACACGTTGCCGATTGTGGTGGTTTGCTATGTCGGATATGGGCTTTATATGAAATTGAGTCGGAAATAGTAATAAGGAGCATTCCAGATGGAATGCTCCTTATTCTACTCGGTAAACTTGATCGTGAATTAAATCAAAATGAGTGTAATTTTTATTGAGTTTCTGGGTCACATCATCATTGATGTAGTCCGCTTGTTCCCAAAAGGTTTTGGATCCCGTAGCGCCATTCTTTTCGCCAATGACAATGAAGGCTGGTTGAGGATTGAGTGTTCGCAGCTTTTGAAGAACTTGCCAATCAATGTCCAACTTATCTGGTGACCAGGACATGATAACGACGTCGACTGGATACTTGTCGATAGCGGCGAGGGCGTCCAATTTTTCAACGGCTGTGACGGGGTGCTTACCCGTTTCGTTTTCTGCTACCCAGGCCTTATTGTCGGTTGTATAAACGGTCTTTTGGGCGTCACGCAATCCTTTTGAAATGTAGCCGTTCCCGGCCATGAGCTCGAGGACGGTTCGATTTTCAACAAAATCAGCTAAATCCCGCATGAAGGAAGCCGAGATGTAGGCCCACATTCCGTAATGTTCTTCCAGGTAGTCACGGAAGGAACGAATTTGTTTATCCAAATCTGGTAGAGCCGCGGAAAGTTGATTCCAAAGGGTGTCGCCCCGTTTGTCGCCGGCAGGGTACTGTTGACCAATTTTAGTGAAGATTTGATCCTGAATATCGTCAGGTAACAAAAGTTCAGGTAGGGACTGTGGCAGCAGGACAGCATTCAACAAACGGTCAGCCTCAACGATATTGTTGATGAGGAGTTTAACACTCGGATAGTCGGAGAAAAGCTGACGGTAAGAAATGAGTTTTTGGATATAACTGGATTGGGCAGGATTCTTTTCCGGTAGCTGCGAGGATTTTTTGTGTTTCAGTAATTTTTTTCGTTGTTTGGGGGTCATTTTGAGCTCCTTTCATTAAATAAAGAAGGGATCAGAACAGATTCGTCTAATCCCGGTAACTAGTTGGGTTCCTAAAGGGGCCTCATTTTTAGTCTAAATGTAAATCTAAATCTAATTCTTCTGAATGATTCTTACGCGATGGTGTTGGCTTGCGTTGGCCTTTGCCATGTAAGTAGCCGTTGATTAGCTGGTAAATTTCGTAGCGATCTTGGGAACTAATGTTAAGTTCATTGAAGGTCAGTTGCTTACCAGATAAAAAGAGGCGTCCTAAGTCGTATTCATCTCGCTCGGTTTTGCCGGCCAAGTAATCCATCGTGACGTCGAAGTATTCGGCGAGTTTGCGAACTTCAACGAACGATGGGGTTCTTGCGCCACGTTCCCAGTTGCCAATTTGAGAAGCGGTATTTTCATGTTCTTTGTCTGGCTTGAATTGTTGGTTTAAGCCTTCAGCTAGTTTCTCTAGCGTAATGTTTTGGCCACGACGTAATGCGCGTAAACGTTCTGGAAACATGTCGTCTCACCCCTTTCCTACCATTATAGCGCTACTTTATGAAAGTTACAGCTAAAAACCCGACGCTCTGGGAGATTGCGCAAATTAGAGTTGCAATTTATGGTGGTGATGCCTATCATAATCAGGTGATCAAAATCGGAAATCAAGGTATTGGAGTGGAAACTGTGAAGAAACGGAACAAAATTATTTGGATTAGTCTAGCAAGCGTTGTGGCAGTCGTTCTGATTGGCATCTTTGTCGCAGGAATGTATTTCTACAACGTTGCGGTCGCTCGGAACAAGAAGGACTTCATTAACAACAATACGACAATTTCAAAGACGGACCCGTTACGGAAACAAAAACTTTGGTATCGGAACGTTAAAAAGCAAACGTGGACGGAAACGTCTGCGACTGATAATTTTAAATTGGACGCCAATTATATTAAGGCGGATAAGAAAACTAATAAAACCATCGTGATTGCCCATGGATTTGGTGATGATAAGAGCCGAATGGGCGCATACGCTGGCATGTTTCACGAAATGGGCTATAATATTTTGGTACCTGATGATCGTGGTGCCGGTGATAGCCAAGGAAACTACATTGGGTTTGGCTGGCCGGATCGGCTGGACTATTTGAAGTGGATTAAGCAGGTCATCCGCAAAAATGGATCTAACTCCCAAATTGTGATGTTTGGTGTCAGCATGGGTGGGGCCACAACGATGATGGTCAGCGGTGAGAAAACTCCGAAGCAGGTGAAGGCCTTCATTGAGGATTGTGGGTATACCTCTGTATATGATGAGATAAGTTACCAAGCTAAGCAGATGTACAATTTGCCGACCCTGCCACTGGTTCCGGCTGTAAGTGCGATTACGAAAGTTCGTGCTGGATACGGGTTTAAACAGGCGAGTGCACTCAAGCAAGTTAAGAAGAATAAGAAACCGATGTTGTTTATTCACGGAACAAATGATAAATTTGTGCCAACACGCATGGTTTATCCTTTGTATAAGGCGGATAATGGGCCCAAGAAATTAGTTCTATTTAAGGGTGCAGCTCACGCAAAATCGTATCAAAGCAACCCGAAAAAGTACGAAAAAACGGTCAGCGATTTCTTGGCAGACTACTTTAACTAGTCAATGAGGATAGGAATTTGAAAAACAATCAATTAAGGCAGAAACTCAAACAAAATAAATTAAATCATGAATTAACCTGGTTGACGTTGCTGGCAACGTTTACGATGGGAATGATTGATGCTTACACGTTTATGGCTCATGATCAGGTGTTTGCGAGCGCGCAGACCGGGAACATGGTCGTTTTTGCGGTCAAATTGTTTACGAAGGGCATTGGATCAGCTTGGGTCAATATTCCAGTTTGGATTGCTTTTGGGCTAGGTTGTTTTATTGCGCAAGAGATGCTGGAAATCCCAACGGAAAAGTTATCGCGTCATCACCAAAATCAAATATTTATGGTTGTGAACGTGAGCGTGCTATTAATTTTGGCAATTGTTCAAGAGTTTGATAGTGCGGACTATTTGGTATGGCCGCTTGGCTTTTTATCAGGTTATGAGTTAACAACGTTTAGAACGGTTGGGAGCATCACGGCTAACAATGGCATCATGACGGGTAATTCAAAAAATATGATGAACAGTCTGTATCAATGGCTGATTGATCATGATATGAAAGCTAAAACAAAGTTTAAAACCTTGTGCGCAATTGTGGTGGTCTTTGTCTTCGGCGTTGGGGCTGGGGCGCTTCTCTGCATGACAAATGCAACTTGGCCACTATGGACGGGATTTGGTCTAAATTTGGTGGCGTTATTAACCCTATTTATTCATACAAATGGAAGCGTAGATTCATCCGATTTTGATGGGTGAGTGACGCTTCTTTTTTTGATTTTGGAATCGACCTCAAATGGCGTATAATGACGAGAGAAGTTCTATTTAATTTTCGTGGAATAAGAAGGGAGAGACGAGCCAATTTTAATGATTATAACGAGTTTAATAATGCTGATTATCGGGCTCGTCTTGGGGGCTGTGTTGCGGAACTCAAAGCATCAGCACGAGTTGACGCAGGCCACACAACAAGCTGACCAGATTTTGGCTGATGCAAAAGCTGAGGCAGATCAAAAGGCTGCTGATGTTATCAACAGTGGAAAAGAACAAGCGCAGTCGTACCAAGATAATAGTGAAGCGGAACTAACCTCTCAACGGGAAGATATCGAGGCCCGTGAAGTCCGAATTAAGCAACGTGAAAGTACGCAAACGTTGGTTGAAGCCCGCCTAGATGACCGGAATCATGATTTAGATGGCTTTAATACAGAATTGAACCAAAGCGAGCAGACTTTAAAGGACAAGCAGGCGCAGGCCAATGATTTGGACAAGAAGCGTAACGAAACGCTGAGTCAGGTTGCTGATTTGGACTATCTATCTGCTCAGCAAATGGTTCGAAACCGGACTGCTGGCGAATTAAAGGCCGAGCAAGATGTCGAAGTTCGAGAAATTGATGAAGATAGCTTGGCAACTGCCGATAAAAATGCACGAGATATCATGATTGAGGCGATTCAACGGGGTCCTATCGATGAGGCGCGTGAGCATAATGAGCACACCGTGGTGATTCCAGATAACGATAGTCGCAGCAAGATTGTCGGGCATGAGGGTCAGCATATTCGGTTGATTGAGACATTAACGGGAACTGATTTGGTATTTGATCCAGAGGATAAGACGATGCTGTACATTAGTACGCACGATCCAATCCGCCGGGAAACGGCTCGAGTTGCTATTGAAGCACTGATTGCGACACGTCGGGTTTCCGTTAACTCCATTGAAACACAAGTTAATAGTGCGTTACGCGATGTGATGCACGACCTTTGGGAAACGGGTGAACGCGTTGTTAGCAAACTTCGCCTAGGCTTTATGCATCCGGATCTTATCAAATTAATTGGTCGAATGAAGTATCGAACGTCATATGGTCAAAATGTGCTAGCCCATTCAGTAGAGGTTGCGCAATTAGCCGGCATCATGGCTTCCGAGTTGAATTTAGATGTTCGGGTTGCTAAGCGAAGTGGCCTTTTGCATGATATTGGTAAGGCAATTGACCATGAAATCGAAGGCACCCACGTTGAAATTGGAACGGAATTAGCGAAGGCCTATAAGGAAGATCCAGTCGTGATAAACGCCATCGAGGCTTCCCATGGGGACGTTGAAAAGACGAGTCCAATCGCCGTCTTGATTGCTGCGGCAGATTCTATTTCTGGTGCGCGTCCTGGGGCCAGAAGTGAGTCCGCAGAAGACTACGTGAACCGGTTGCGTAGTTTGGAAAAGATTGCGAATGATCATGAAGGGGTCAGCGATAGTTATGCAATCCAGGCTGGCCGTGAAATTCGAATTGTGGTTAAACCGCAAATTCTTAATGACGACCAAAGCGTTGAGCTGACAAAGCAGGTTAGAGATCAAATCGAGGATGAGTTAACTTATCCAGGGAAGATTAAGGTCACGACCATTCGTCAGTATCAGGCTGTCCAACATGTTGGCGAAGAAGAAAAGAAGAAGAAACGAAAAAAGAGAGCGTGATACCTCACGGGTTTAATCGAGGATGATAGCACGTTTTCAAACGAACACTAACTAGATTATAAGGCTCTCTGTCAAATCCTGT
>NZ_AZGJ01000130.1 GCF_001436395.1 Secundilactobacillus malefermentans DSM 5705 = KCTC 3548
CACGCTTATCAGGCGTGCGCTCTAAACCAACTGAGCTATAGGCCCATTGAAAATGAACGAAGCGGGTAACGAGAATCGAACTCGCGACAACAGCTTGGAAGGCTGTGGTTTTACCACTAAACTATACCCGCATAACTAAATGGCGCGGGACGGAATCGAACCGCCGACACACGGAGCTTCAATCCGTTGCTCTACCAACTGAGCTACCGAGCCAAAACGGTCCGTACGAGACTCGAACTCGTGATCTCCTGCGTNTAGACCAACGGACCATAATTGCGGGAGCTGGATTTGAACCAACGACCTTCGGGTTATGAGCCCGACGAGCTACCAGACTGCTCCATCCCGCGATAATTAAAAAGGAGGATGAGAGATTCGAACTCTCGCGTGGTTTGACCCACCTGACGGTTTTCAAGACCGTTCCCTTCAGCCAGACTTGGGTAATCCTCCATGATATTTAAATGTGATCCGTAAAAAGCATATAAACTTACATACACCAATGGACCTTGTAGGACTCGAACCTACGACCGAACGGTTATGAGCCGTTTGCTCTAACCAACTGAGCTAAAGGTCCAGGTTCTGAGACCTAATCGCGGCGGGGGGGATCGAACCCTCGACCTCCCGGGTATGAACCGGACGCTCTAGCCAGCTGAGCTACACCGCGAAGTGTTAAATAAAACACTATTAAAATTTTATTTAATCGGGAAGACAGGATTCGAACCTGCGACCCCCTGGTCCCAAACCAGGTGCTCTACCAAGCTGAGCTAC
>NZ_AZGJ01000131.1 GCF_001436395.1 Secundilactobacillus malefermentans DSM 5705 = KCTC 3548
ATAACAATCTTAGTTAGGTGCAAACATAAATTGAATTAAAAATACAGTCAATTCAACAACAGCAGAAATTGATTTTATGGTTATCAGCAGACCGAGTGAAACGAGGTAAATGCGCACTTACACCCCACTAAAATTTAGTGGGAGTTTTGTGCTTAAAATCTGTCTCAGAAGTTGCCTTCGGCAACAACTAAAAACTCAAAGAAAACTAACCAAAATCAATTTGATCTAACATACTTTCGGTACTTGCTTGGTCTAAGCCTAAATAAGCTAAAGTCATGGCTTCACTTGAANAGATTGTGTGTAGACGCGATAAGCCCCGGTTTTGCGCATCGTATGAGTACCCAGATAATTAATTCCTAGCAGATCGCCAACCTTACTCATGATTTTGTAAAATTGTTTTTCTGTAATATGGCGCTCGGGGTGTTGAATGGAAGGAAAGAGCCATTCAGAGGCTAGTCTATGATCAAGTAGCCATTGACGGTACAATAAGAGCTCTGTTTGAACTGGTTTAAGATACAAGGTATTAGGCTTACCCGTTTTTCGGTCGTGAATGAACGCATTTTGTTTAATAGAACCGTCCGGATTGAAAATATCGGTTTGTTTTAAGCGCATGACATCACTGACTCGCAACAGTGTCGCTTTGCCAACTTG
>NZ_AZGJ01000132.1 GCF_001436395.1 Secundilactobacillus malefermentans DSM 5705 = KCTC 3548
TAAGCCTACCGATTTTTTAATATTATTTTATTCATCAATTTCCGGCGCCGACCCAAGCTCTGCCTGAATCATCCAGATTTTCTTCTCAATTGCGGTTTTGAGACCAATGAAAATATCTTGGGTACTGAAGTCTTTTTCAACATCGGATACTTCAATGCCGTGTTGGTAAAGGTCTTCCAAGTAACGATAGCCATCAACTAAGTGTGCGAGGCGTTCTGGGGTTGTTTTGTCCCATTCACCAGGCCAGTCTTGAATCTTAGTGTTTTCGGCCATTTCTTTTAAGGTCGAGTAAGGACTGCCATCAAGCGCAATCAGCCGTTCAGAAATGACATCGAGTTGGCTGTCAATTTCTTCCATGAACTCATCCATCAAGGGGTGCAACTTCAAAAAGTTGGGTCCACGCATGTACCAATGCGTCTGATGGATAATCATTGACATCTGGCTCAAATCGGCAACGAGTTGATTTAATACTGCTTTGGTTTTCGTATATTTCATTAGATTGATCTCCTTTCGATATGGTTATTATAACTTAGTGGTAGCTTAATGTGAAACGTTATACACTGGCAAATTAAGTTATTTATAGCCCGTAGAATTAAGTCGTTTTGAAAAGATGGAGACGTTATATGGTAGATTGTAAAATTAA
>NZ_AZGJ01000133.1 GCF_001436395.1 Secundilactobacillus malefermentans DSM 5705 = KCTC 3548
AAGTGATACTAGCCCACTAAACTCAGTGCCACGGTCCACAGTAAAGCTGTGCACCGGACCATTAAAAGTGGTTAGGAACTTAGTTAGTGCTTCATTAACAGTCGCTGTCGTCCGATCTTTTAACCGGTAGGCCCAAAGGAACCGTGATTTGCGATCGATTAAAGTTAATAAAACTGCCTTACTATGCCCACGAGGACCAACGACTGTATCTAGTTCAAAATCGCCGATGCGATTACGTTGATTAATCATCATGGGACGCTGTTCAATTGATCGCCCCAAAGATTGATTATATTTGGATCGTTGGTCAACGTTACGCCGTTGGCGTACGCCATGTTCAGGTAGATCATTCAAGGAGAAACTAATTCTCCCCTGATTTAGCCAATTATAAATAGATTTAGTAGCTAGTTTAAATTCGTGAGCAATCATTCCTGGTGAACAGCTTAGACGTAAATGGTTGAGAATTTTTTGCTTTAACTCATCGCTCAGCTTAGTTTTCCGACCACATCGTGATCGCTTGTATTCGGCATCTGTTTGTGCTAATTCAGCTTGATAAGGTTGACATCGCGATAATTCATAAGAAATTGTTGACGGTGATCGGTTCAGCCGAACGCCCATTTGGATATTGG
>NZ_AZGJ01000134.1 GCF_001436395.1 Secundilactobacillus malefermentans DSM 5705 = KCTC 3548
GAACGGTCAACGGCAATATCACCGCGAGTACTCGCCAGAAGCGGCACAGGTCAAATACGAAGCTAACCGAATGTCCTGTCATCGACCTTTGAAACTCGCTGGTGTCGCTGACTTTATCAACTACTTTACGGCCCATTTGCACCAAGACGGTTGGTCGCCTGATGCCGCGGTGGGCCGTGCTAAACTTGAAGGCTTATATCAACCTGAGGAGATGGTTTCGACCAAGACGTTATACCACTATATCGATGCGCAACTACTTGAAGTCCGTAATCTTGATCTGCTCGAAAAAAACCGGCGCCGCACCAAACACCACCATTCACCCAAGCATAAGCGTCTGGCCGGACGAAGTATCGAAGAGCGACCTAAAAGTATTGATCAGCGCCAAGAGTTCGGTCACTTTGAGTTGGATACCGTAGTCGGTAAACGTAACGGCCAAGAAAGTGTCATTCTAACGCTGATCGAGCGCCAATCTCGCTGTCAGATCCTGCGTTTGATTGATGGCCGTGACGCCGATTCAGTCAACTACGAACTGGCTAAGATCTGCCAAGAATACGGGCACATCATGAAGTCCGTTACCGCTGACAACGGGGCAGAATTCGCAGCGGCGGGGACGGTGCTTGACGGGG
>NZ_AZGJ01000135.1 GCF_001436395.1 Secundilactobacillus malefermentans DSM 5705 = KCTC 3548
TAAAAGAGGTTTATAAAAGAGGTTTAAAAGAGGCACTACTGTACGAGGCCAAAACCTAGAATCAAAAAACACAAAGGAGTGAGCCAAAAACCGGCTCACATTAAACTCCAGTCGCTATGCTCCTTGCGCCTCACGCTGTTCGCTGCTTAAAGGGTGTGGCAAGCCACATTCAATACGGGCGCTGACGCCCCGTACCCCGTCCAAGCTGAGCCAGCTTGACCGCTTTTTCACTCGCCGTTAGGCAGGAAAGCAAAGTTTCTATAAAACTTTGGCTTTCGCCAATTCAGTGTTAAGACTGGTTTAGAGCTGTCAATTCCTTATGCTCCCACGCTTTGCTCGTCCGCTACCATTGACAGCAAACAGTTAGTTTTTTGAATTTCAATAAGAATTCAACTGCTATATTCGTTTTTAAGGGCCTTATTTTTCGTTTCTAGCGATTTTAAGACCATTCATATATATTTATACCAAAACAAAAATAAGAACCCCTCAGTGAGCTTTTAGAGGGCTAGATGACGAAACATAGACGATTAATAATATCTTCTTGTCTTTTTTGCAAAATATAAGTGTATAAGGAATCATACAAGTTCTTTTTAATCTCGTCTGGTTCATTGACAGAAGCTTCAAA
>NZ_AZGJ01000136.1 GCF_001436395.1 Secundilactobacillus malefermentans DSM 5705 = KCTC 3548
TAAAAGAGGTTTATAAAAGAGGTATATAAGAGGCACCACTGTACGAGATACAAACCTAAAACAAAAAAACACAAAGGAGTGAGCCAAAAAACGGCTCACATTAAGCTCCAGTCGCACAGCTCCTTGCGCCTCACGCTGTTCGTTGCTTAAAAGGTGTGGCAAGCCACATTAATTCGGGCGCTGACGCCCCGAACCCCGTCCAAGCTGAGCCAGCTTGACCGCTTTTTCACTCGCCGTTAGGCAGGAAAGCAAAGTTTTGTAGAAACTTTGGCTTTCGCCATTTCAGTGTTAAGACTGGTTAAGAGCTGTCAATTCCTTATGCTCCCACGCTGCGCTCGTCCGCTACCATTGACAGCAAACAGTTAGTTTTTTGAATCTTAACAAGAACTTAGCTGCTATGTTCGTTTTTTAGGGCCTTATTTTTCGTTTCTAGCAATTTTAAGACTATTCATATACATTTATACCAAAGCAAAACAAAAAGCCCTCAGCAGGCTCTTAGAGGGCTAAATAACGAAGCCAGGACGATTAATAATATCTTCTTGTCTTTTTTGCAAAACATAAGTGTATAAGGAATCATAAAAATTCCTCTTGATCTCATCAGGTTCATTGACAGAAGCTTCAAA
>NZ_AZGJ01000137.1 GCF_001436395.1 Secundilactobacillus malefermentans DSM 5705 = KCTC 3548
AACAGTGTCGCTTTGCCAACTTGAAAAACTGTATAGTTACGCCGGCCAGCTTTAAAGTTGTTGAGTAAGGTATCTTGAACCTCCTTGAGAACATTTGAATCTTTGATGGGTAAGACAACTTGTTGCATAGTTTTAGCTCCTTAAAAAATTGATTTTTAGTACAAATTAAAGTACAATATTAAGTACAATGAAAGGGTGGTAAATATGACATTAGCACTAACACAGAGCGATTTTCGCGCTAACCTAAAAAAATATTTAGATCAAGTTAATGACGAAGACGAAACCGTTTATATTGCTCGTTCAAATAGTCGCGCAGTAGCCATCGTTTCACAAGAAAAAATGGACTGGTTAGAAAGAGCATTAAAAGCTAAAGAAGGTTCGTTAGAATATGCAATTGCACGTGATCAGTTAATTAAACGCCATGTTTTACCTGACGATGAAATTGTTGAATCAGATGATGGTTATTGGGGTCAGTTTAAATAATGAAAAAACTAAGATTTAAACCACGTGCAACCTTTAATGCTGATCTAAAACGGTTAGCCAGTTTAGACAAATCTATTATTGATGAAGTTCGAGCAGCCATTGACCTGTTGCTTGAGCAACAACAATTACCA
>NZ_AZGJ01000138.1 GCF_001436395.1 Secundilactobacillus malefermentans DSM 5705 = KCTC 3548
TAGACATGGAATTTCCCCATCTCGTATGGCTAATGATCTACGGACTTTACCTTTAAAAATCCAGAAAATTGCTTGGCTAAAAGCTTAATCTGATCGTTAGACAAATTAGCATAATCTAAATTGGCTTGACTGATGATTTGTTTACCTAGCCGTTGCTCAATCTTATTTTTTTCAGCTTTAATCTTTTGATTAAACTGTTTTAATTTAGCTTCTTGTTTTTCTAAGTTGCTTTGAGACATAACGATCCCGACAATTATATTAAAAAAATCACCGACACTATATCATACAGAGAATGTTAAGTCAAAGGATAAAAGTTGAAATAGCGAAGCGGAAGGCATACACTAAAAGTAAATTCAGGAGAATCAGCAGACCGAGTGAAACGAGGTCAATGCGCACTTACACATAGAATAAATTCTATGTTGTGCTAACCAAAAAATCCTGTATTAGAAGTCGCCGGTGGCGACAACAAAGTCAAGCCCATGGAATCAAAGGAAGACAGTGACTAACATGGCAATATTTCATATGAGTTTTAGTAATATTAGTGCCGGTAAAGGACGCAGTGCCATTGCCAGTTCCGCTTATAGAAGTGGTGAAAAA
>NZ_AZGJ01000139.1 GCF_001436395.1 Secundilactobacillus malefermentans DSM 5705 = KCTC 3548
CTCTCACGTTCGTTCTTCTCCAACAACAGAGTTTTACGAGCCGAAACCCTTCTTCACTCACGCGGCGTTGCTCCATCAGACTTTCGTCCATTGTGGAAGATTCCCTACTGCTGCCTCCCGTAGGAGTTTGGGCCGTGTCTCAGTCCCAATGTGGCCGATTACCCTCTCAGGTCGGCTATGCATCATTGCCTTGGTAAACCATTACTCTACCAACTAGCTAATGCACCGCGGGTCTATCCAAAAGTGATAGCCGAAACCATCTTTCAAACGAAAATCATGCGATTTTCGTTGTTATACGGTATTAGCACCTGTTTCCAAATGTTATCCCCTACTTTTGGGCAAGTTACCCACGTGTTACTCACCAGTTCGCCACTCATCCGATGTTAATTATCAGTGCAAGCACTTCAAATCAACGGGATGCGTTCGACTTGCATGTATTAGGCACGCCGCCAGCGTTCATCCTGAGCCAGGATCAAACTCTCATTTTAAAATGATAAGCTTTAGCTCATTATTTGTTTTTGTTGCTTACGAATTGACTTCGTTTGTTACATCTTGGATCCAACCTC
>NZ_AZGJ01000014.1 GCF_001436395.1 Secundilactobacillus malefermentans DSM 5705 = KCTC 3548
TATTTGGGGTTCACTTCAATCAGGTGAACTGATTTCGTTTTTTTAGATTAATCACTCAAATGATCTAACGCATACTGCTTTCTGCCACCAGGCTTAGGAATCTGGTCTCCCATCATCATGTGGAAACCACCATCAACTGGTAACTCCGCCCCATTAACATAATCAGAGCGATTGCTTGCTAAGAACAAGACACTATCCGCAATATCGGATACAGTGCCAATCCGCTTGCTTGCCGTTAACTCTTTTCGGCCATTTTCAACGTCAGGATCAGAATAAAATCCCATGGACATTGGCGTTTTAACTAAACAAGGCATGATGACATTACTTCGAATGCCAAATTGTCCCCATTCAGCAGCGAGTTGTTTTGACAGCATATTCACGCCCGCCTTACTGGTACTGTACGCACCACTGTAGGTTTCTGGTGCTTCAGAGGCGACGGTCGAAATGTGTACCATTGACCCGCCTTCATGTTTCATCATCAGTTTACCGAAATGTTGTGCCATCAAAAAGTAACCATCTAAATTAACATTAAGCACCTTTTTCCAGGTCTTATACGATAGTTTTTCAAGTGGCGCAAATTTTAAGATACCTGCAGTGTTTACTAACACATCACACTTATTAAATTTTGCAGCCACCTTTTCCACTAACTCGGAAACTTGGTCTTCGTCCGTTGTATCACAAACTGCTCGCATTATTTCAACATCAAATTTTGCTTTAATTGAACTAGCCAATTTGGTTAACTTATCTTCATCTAAATCCACTAAGACTAGCTTGGCATGCTGCTCAGCCAACTCTAAACAAATTTTTTTGCCCATGCCACCAGCTGCTCCAGTAATCACACAAACTTTATTTGCTAAATTTAACCAACTTTCAGACATCTTAAGATCTCCTTTTGTTTAAGCGATACTCGTTTTCTTCTCCCTTAGGAGCAAGAGCGTTGCAACCGCACAAATGACGCCTAATACTGCGACCCCAACGTCGAACCACATAATATTTCGAATACTTTCCTTGGCAATAAAACCAGTGAAAATAGGAATTGTAAAGGAAGCCAATCCGCTAGCAGTGTAATAGATTCCTAAAACTCGACCCTTATGTTCAGGATATAGGTCACTCATGAGGGTTAATCCGATTTGTAAGACGCCGCCAGTTGCGGAAACGCCGATGACAAATCCCCCAATTGCGACCACCCAGTAGACCGGAAATGCTGCCATCAAAAATAGTGTTATCAGCGACACAATTGTATCAGCCAGCATAAAGTTCACTTGTTTGATCAATCGATTAACGATGATAGCGGTCAATAACACGCCAAATATGGAACCGACACTATAAATGCTAACCAACAACCTTGCACTCGTTAAATGCAAATGTAGCACTTCTGTTCCGTATTCAGTCAGCCACTGACTAATCAGATAAAAAGTCGCCATTCCAATATAGCCAAAAATCGTTAATACGATTGAGCTTACCACTTTACGACTAGGCGAAAGCGAGCTCGTTTTTTTGATTATTGGACTACTTTGATTACTAACCGAATCCGCCAATTTGGGGAATTTTCTGAATTGAAGATAGACCAGGTTTCCAATCAAAATGACGCCACCTAGAATAAATACCCAGCCATACCACATATTCGAAATATCGAGTACGGAGACCAAAATTGGTAAAAGTAACTCCCCAACTGATGAAAACGCCTTAATCATAATATTGGCAGAAGCCTCATGCTGCGGGAACAGGTCCATCAATGTTGGATAAGTACCCGCGTCCAAGAATGAATTTGCCATCCCCGCCATAATTCCCAAAATATAAGCTAAAACTAAATTTTTGCAAAATATTATTCCAAGGAAAAAGGGTAAATAGGTCAAAATTCCTAATCCCACAAAAATTTTCCGCCCAAATCGATCAGACAAAATTCCGGCAACGTAGAGCACCAGCAAATGGCCAATTCCGAGTGACGAAATTACAAATGAAACCCCTGCACTATCGACATTCCACTGGTCTCTTAACGAATTCATATTCTGAGCCAAAATCACGATTGCCATTCCGTAGACGACGTAATTTAAATAAAGGCAAGCGGCCGTCTTCATCTTTTCCGCCTTATTCATATCATTCAACTCACATTCTATTTGATATAGCAAAAAGGTCAGACAAGTAAGATAGCTTGATCTGACCTTTTTAGCATGGATTTATTCAGATGCTAATGACTTGTCCATCTCAATAAATTTAAGGAACTTGTTAAAACATGACTTAAGAAAGTCAACACTACCTGAATCAGTAATCTTGTTGTCTTCATCAAACTTGTTTCCAGCTTGTGGCAACATAAATTCACTACCAGGCATCACCTTAGCATCCACCCCTGGTGAATCCAGAATTTGACGAAGATTCGTTTGTGCACGAACCGTTCCTTGAATTCCAAGTGACGTACCGACAATCATAACTGGCTTGTCAGTAAATGGATGTTCAATGGATGAAAGCCATTCGATTGCGCTCTTCAAAGAGGCAGGAACGGAGTGGTCATATTCAGGTGTACTGATGACGATTCCGTCAGCATCCTCAATTTTGGCTGCAAGGTCCTTAACAATCTGAGGTTCACTTTCCAGGAGATCCTCGTTAAACATCGGAATATCCTTAATTTCACAAATTTCGAAATCAGTTTGGGCATCAAACAAATCACGCATTGAGTGTAATAACTTCCGGTTGTATGACTTAGAAGCGTTTGTCCCAACTAGCGAAACAATCTTTTTCTCTTGTCCGCCGACTTCATTCAATCTATCAGCATTCTTGCTAGCAGCTTCACCAGCTACATAGCCAGAAGAAATGCCCCAAGTATTCATCATACTTGGCATTGAATCATGACCGTTGGCACCGCCAATGACTTCACCAGCACCAAAGTAATTTGGCACTAACTTATCTGATTCATCTAATAGTTCAAGGTTAGCTGGACTAACTGAATAGCCACCCAGTGTGGTGGCGTAACGGCCACGTTGTTCAACGACGTAGAAAGTATCGCCTTCAAATTGGTGAAGGAACTTAGCGTCACGACCAAACTCAGGATCGCGACCCTTTTCTGCATAGCCTTGGTAGTCGGAAACAGTTTTTTCAAGTTGAGTAGCGTCAATTCCAGCTACTTTGGCAACGTCAGCTAAACTGCCTTTTGCAAATACAGGCTTCTTATCTTGGTTGTCAAAGAATCCTTTAATCTCTTCTGGTAAGAAATCATGGAGAACAAGCAAGTCATAAAATGCCTTCCAAGTCCGTTCGTCCATCACAAGGTATGAAATTCGATCTGGTTGCTCAAGGATTGCATCACGATCATCCGTGTAAGGAGCTAATTCGTTAACAATTCGTTTTCCCTTTGAGTTGACATAGATTGACCCTAAATCGGTTGCTTCCTTTGATGCGTAAGTTGTTAACTTGGCGATACCAGGTTCAACTTCAACACCATGAGGATAAATTTTGTACCAGCCGAGATCATGCGTCTTTAGCTTCAATTCTGAATTGAAACTGTAGGCGTCACCGGTTGCAGTCATTGGACCGTAATAGTCGATGCCTTCACTTTCGGCACCACGCATTTTAGCGTTGGCTCCATGACCACCAGCTGCTAAAACAACTGATTTAGCCTTAATTTTGATAGTTTCGTTATCACTTTCAGCAACTAACCCATTCAAGTTACCCTTGCTATCAAATGTTAATTGTTCAACACGAGCAGATAGGATCACCTTGCCACCCTTGTCTTCAAATGCTTTGGAAACTTTTTTGATAAATTCATAACTACTTGCAGTTGGCAATTCGATTTGGCGATCGATTGAGTGTTCGATGGTTTGGGTCTGAGCTTTTTGATACTCAAGGCCAGCAAAATCACTGATGAAATCAATCGCAGATCCGATGTTATGCGCCATCAAATTAGTTAAATCTGGATAATTTGAGTCTTTGCTTTCACGAGCAACATCTTCTGCCAAATGTTCCGGAGTATCACCTGAGTTTCCAAAAATTTTCTTAGAAACTTCAGAACCGGTACCTGTTACGTTTGAACCATTAAGAATCGTGGCACCACCAAGGTAACCATTCTTCTCAACCAAAATCACATTTTGTCCTTCAGTTAAGACGCGTGCACCAGCAACTAGGCCGGCTTCACCACCACCGATAACGACAACATCAGTCTTCAAACGCGTTGTTTGGTGTTCAACCACTTTCTTAGGAATTGGCGTCAAATGAACGTCCTCTTCCTTAATTGAATCCTTGGCTGAATCCAAAATGGATTTCGTCATAACCGTTGCACCACTAATGGTGTCAACATCAAATGATTGTTCGTCAACGATACTCTTCTTTAACTTATCAATAACTTGGTTAAAGATTCCAGAAGTTTCTGAATGTTTTAATATTTTTAGATCCTTGACTTTATCGTCCGCAACGTCAATTTCATAGTCAATAATACCGTTGTGACCTTTTGCCTGCCCTTTGATCTGTTTTTCTGAATTACTCAATAGTGTTTACTCCTTTACTTTGGCTTTTACTAGCTTAACTTTAAATCTTCAAGTTCGTTCTTAAGGTGAGCCAATGAAATTTGGCCAGGAGCTGAGGCTGCACCCACAGTTGCAAATGTCAGGCATGAGCCAAACACTTCGCCACTTAAACGAGAAACTTTTCCTAAATCACCCATCGACATGGTAATGATTGGTTGATCTAATTTTTCATTAGCTTCATGAGTAGCAGTTAACAATGTTAAAACATCATCAACTGAAGTTGGCATGACCGCAATCTTTGGAACGTCTGCGCCAAATTCTGCCATGCTCGTCAAACGAGCAACAATATCGGCTTCATCTGGGGTTTCATGAAAGTGATGATTACTCATAACAACCTTGACGCCATTAGCGTGAGCCGCTTCGACAACAGCCTTTACTTTGGTTTCGTCGTGATAGCGTTCAACGTCTAATGCATCAGCGTAGTTACCGGCAAGAACCTTCTTACAAATTTCAAAATAATCATCATCAGAAAGTTCAAGCTCCCCACCCTCGCTCATCGTTCTAAACGTAACGAGCAAAGCAGTTTCACCCAAGGCTTCACGGAGAGAATCCCCGACTTTAGTCAATTGGGCTTCATCTTGGACGCCTTCAAAATAGTCAATCCGCCATTCAATCAAATCGGCGCCTGCTTCACGAGCCTTTGTGGCCTGCTTAACGAGCTCTGATTCAGTTGTACCGGTAATCGGAACGGCCATTTTAGGACGACCTTCACCAAGCATCGTACTTCTCAATTTAACAGTATTTTTACTCAAGGTTAGCGCCTCCTTGTCGTTTTTTACCAAATAATTTATAGTATCGAATTGTAATTAAGACGGCTAGAACAAATCCTGCAAGCGCGATGAAAACGTCAAACAAGATAATGTTTGCCAGATTTGAGGACATTGCACCAGTTAACAGCGGAATTGTAAACGAAGCGATTGATCCTGCTGTATAAAAGGCACCCGTAATTGTTCCTTTTCCTTTGGGGAAGAAGGTTGACATAACAGTTAGTCCTAGTTGCATAACGCCACCAGCTGCTGAGAAACCAACAACGAATGACATAATTGAACAAATAAGTGCTGTAGGGAACAGATACATTAGAAGTAATGATGCGAATGATAGTAAGGTATAAACTCCCAAGAATTGAATTTCCTTAACAGCCTTTTTAGCTAAAACGGCTGTTAACAACACACAAACAATTGAACCGATACTGTAGTAACTGATTAATGCCCGTGAACTTGTATCTCCCATGTGCGCTATGCTTGCACCATATTGGCTCAACCACTGACTAACAAGGTAGAAAGTTGCTTGAGAAATGTAACCGTAAAGGATGAAGAGTGTTCCATCAATCCATAAGTTACCTTCTTGTAATTTGGCACCTGGGCCCTCTTCTTTTTCTTCTTCTGCTTCAGCCTCTTTAGCATCCTCATTTGGAGCTGGGAATTTACCAGCAAAGATAACGAAGATTAAACTGATTAAGAGAACAACGAGAGCGACAACGAATGACCAGCCAAACCACATTTTGCTAGCAACTAAGAAGCTAACAAATAGTGGCAAGATGAATTGTCCTGCAGAAATGAAGGCTTTTAGAACAACGTTGGCAGTTCCTTTAGCATTGGGAAACATTTCCATCAAAGCTGGATATGTCCCAGAATCAAGGAACGAATTTGCAATTCCGGCTAAGATACCAAAAATGTAGGCCACCGCAATCGAGGAACTCATTAATATCCCACCAAAGAACAGCATATAGGTGATTATCCCCAAAATAACAAATGGTTTACGCCCAAATTTATCTGATAAGGCACCTGAAACTAGTAGGACAATGATTCGTCCAATTCCCAATGAAGAAATAACAACTGCAACCCCACCGGCATTTGTGTGCCATTTAGTTGCAAGCATTGCCATGTTTTGCGCCAAGATAATGACACCAATACCATGGATAAAGTAGTTCATATACAAACTTATAGCAGTTGGCATATAACGATTTTTCATGTTTAAACTTCCCCTTTATGTGTGGACTATTTGGCGTCGTCGCCGAATAGAATTTCACGAATGTAATCAACTGGCATATCTTTCTTAGTCCAAAGCTTGAATGCGGCTGCGCCTTGTTCGAGCATCATGCCTAGACCGTTGAATACATGCTTAACACCTGCTTTTTCAGCAACTGCCATCAATTTAGTATCTCTTGGTGCGTAAACTGTATCGAATACGATTTGGTCTTCACTGAACCAAGTTGGGTCGGTAACTAAAGTCTGATCTTGAAGTGGATTCATACCAACACTAGTTGCATCGGCGTAAATGTATGAACTAGCAATTTCCTTCTTGAAATCGTCTTGATCTTCAAGTTCATGAAGGGTTGCTTTGCAGTCAGTTTTTTCGTTGATAATATCAACGTTACGTTTAGCATTGTCGAAGAATTCATCATGACGGTTAAAAATTGAAATTTCTTTAACACCATCTAAAGCAGCTTGGATAGCCATTGGAGTAGCAGCACCACCGGCACCGGCCAACGTCATCTTCTTACCGCGAATATCAAGTCCTTCATCAGCTAATGACTTCATGAAGCCAATTCCGTCAGTCGTGTATCCTGTTAGAACACCGTTATCGTTAACAACTGTGTTAACAGCACCAATCATTTCGGTAGCTGGATCTAATTTATCTAGTAATGGAATCACTTTTTGCTTGTTAGGCATTGAGATGTTTGATCCACGCATGTCTAAAGTCCGAATGGCATCAATTGCGCCAGGTAACTTCTCATTTGTGATTTCAAAAGCAAGGTAAGCAAAGTTCAAACCTAATTTAGCAAAAGCATTATTGTGCATTGTTGGGGACATCGAATGTCTGATTGGGTAAGCCATCAAACCAATAAGTAATGTGTGTCCGTCAAGTCGTTCTGTCATAATATAATCACTCCTAAATAAATTTTTGGGTAATTTGTTACTCAATTCACTTGCAATGTTAGCACTTACACCTATAATAATAAATAAGGATAAGTGTGGTAATCAATAGAAGTTCTCTATCAATAGAAGCTGGTGAACATTTTGAACATTAAACATTTGGTTTACTTCAAGGAGTTAGCGCGTACTGAGCACATGTCACAGGCGGCAGAAAATCTCGGGATTTCTGAGCCTTCACTTAGCTATGCCATCAAAAAGTTAGAAGTTGAACTTGGTGTGCCGCTTTTCGAACCGGATGGCCGAAACATCAAATTAACCCACCTTGGTGGTCTCTATCTCAAGTACATCACCGCAAGCATTAACAGCCTGAATCATGGGAATGACCTCATCAAACAACTGATTAATCCGAATAAGGGCTACGTTAAACTGGGATTCACCTACACGCTTGGCCAAAGCTTGGTTCCGGAACTCATTAAGCAGTTCTCCATTCAAGAAAATAATCGTGAAATTTCGTTTGAATTAAACCAAAGTTTCACCGCCCAACTATTGCGGGACTTATACGATGAAAAATACGACGTTATTTTATCCTCCGATGTCACTCAGTTTGGTGATCAGGATCCCCATAAAATCTTTAATTTCACGCCGATTGTCGAACAAGAAATAAAGTTAGCAGTTCCCTTTGACCATCCCCTCGCACAGGAAGCAGAGGTTCGAATGGCAGATATCGGAGATCAGCCATTAATTATGTACTCAAAGAATAGTGGATTAAGACCCCTAATCAATCAAATATTAGAACATGCGGACATTCAGCCAAACATCAAATTTGAGATGGTTGATGATCACTCAATCGTTGGCTTTGTACGCCAAGGGCTGGGAATTGCGCTAGTGCCAAATCTCCCCCAACTCAATCAAGAATTTGTGAAACTAAAACCAATTGTTGATAATCCGGTTAATCACGAGCTGTTTTTGGTAACCAAGCAGAGTCAGTTCATCACCCCCTCTGTCAGCCGATTCCAGGAATTTGTTAAGAGCTACTGTTGGCAACACTATACAAATAAAGATCGATTAATTTAAAAAACGTCAACCTAGTTTTCACTAGGCTGACGTTTTTAAGTTACACAAGTTTTTCAGTCGTATTCTGTGGGCCATTTTTAAGAACAATAAACACAATAATACTGCAAAGGACGCCGATTACTGCGATTCCCACATCAAACCACATAATATTATGAATGCTCGTTTTAGAAATGAAAGCCGTAAAAACTGGAATCGTGAACGAAGCCAGGCCCCCAGCCGTATTGTAAATTCCGGTGATTCGTCCTTTCGTTGCCGGAAAGAGATTACTCATGACGGTTAAGCCAATTTGCATCACGCCACTTGCCGCCGATGCCCCGATAACAAAGGATCCAATATACATTATCCCCGGAATAGGAAGCAGCGACATAGCAATCAGTGCAATCAAGGAAACCGTTGTATCAAACAGCATGAACCAAACCGGCCGAATGAACCGCTCCACTAAAATAGCTGAAATCACAACACCAATAATTGAACCGACACTGTAAATACTAACAAGCAATCGGGCATGGACCATATTTAAATTAACAACCTCACTGCCGTACTTGGTTAACCATTGGCTAATCAGGTAAAAGGTGGCCATTGAAATGTAGCCGAAAATTGTCAAAATAATTCCTAAAAATAGATTCCGTTTGCTCGTCTTCGGTTTCGCAACCGGTGTCGCTTTCTCAACCTTTTTTGGTTTTGATTGCGTGGGATTATTTAATTTAACATTTCTCAAAAAGACGAGACTTATCGCCATTGCCACGGCACAAAAAATGAATGACCAGCCGTACCACAACTTTGCAAACGACAGGACCGCAACAAAGATAGGCAAAATAAGTTCACCTATCGACGCAAACGCTTTAATCAGGATATTAGCTGAAGCCTGATTTTTGGGATAAAGCTCCATAAGCGCAGGATAGGTTCCAGAGTCCAGAAAAGAATTCGCCATTCCTGCAAAAATGCCACAAACGTACGCTGCTGGAATCGTATGCGACAAAACAATCCCAATGAAAAATAGCATGTACGTCACTATCCCTAATTTAATAAAAAAACTTCTTCCGAAACGATCGGACAAATTCCCGGCTATATATAAAACGAGTAACCGACCGATTCCTAGTGAAGAAATAACCAAAGAAACACCGGCATCATCTGTATGCCAATGTCGGCTTAAAACTGTCATATTTTGAGCTAAGATTACAATGCCCATACCATGCACAAAGTAGTTGAAGTACAAGCACGCTGTTATTTTAAATCGCTCTAAACGAGTCATTGATGCCACCTACGCTTTACTGTAATTTGAATTGAGTAACGTGGTGTACGTTCAATATGTAACAAATGAATTAGTCCCATTAAATGCTGAAATGCAACAAAAGTCAACTTTAATTTGTCGGGCAAAAAAAAAGGATGAACCCATTCCGGTTTCATCCTTCCTTACTCAACTAGTCGACTTCCGTTTCGTTCCACCAATGATAAAGGAAACGATTAATACCAATATGATGGCACCGATAATCGATGGAACAAGCGCCATTCCACCAAGACTTGGGCCCCACGATCCGAGGATCATTTCGCCAAGCCATGATCCGACCAAACCGGCAATAATATTGCCAACCCAGCCCAATGGCATATCGCGACTGATGATTGCACTCGCCACAATTCCGATGATTGCGCCGACGATAAGTGTACAAATTAAACTCAACATGGTCATCATCCTTTCTAAAATCCAAGGGAGTTGCGACTATACCTTGAGTGTAACTGGACACTTTGAATAAACCTTGGAGAAACTTTAGCATTTGTGTGACTACCAGTTTCCGGTGTCCCAGGTCCGTCCGTCAATTTCACCACTCACTTGATTGATTCGCTGGCTGAGCTCTTTTGCTGTATCTTGAACGGCAATGAACAGTGCTTTTTCGTCAAATTTTTGACTTTTCTCCGCCATCATTTGCGACTCGTTTAATAGCCAATCCAAATTATCCATCAATTTCACCCTCCCGCTTGATAAGTGCCAAAGTGTCCTGCAAATCCGACAGTCGTTCGGTGCCATTTTGCAATTCAGTCATGATTAATTGAACTCGCTGCTTGGTCGCTTCATCCAACTCTAGCTGATTCAATCGGCTAATTAGCCAAGTAATTTTAACCTGTAAATTATTTAACGGTTCCTGCGTCAGATAGCGTTGATATTTAATCAGTAGTTGGGCTTTCTCCTCATCCGTTTGGTAGGCAAATTGCGAAATGATCAGTGGTGGTAAAAAGGTCATCCCAAGCTTCAATGCCACTGCCTGAAATGGGGTTGTAATTTCCCCCATTCCAAAGTGTTCAGTCCCACCTCGTTCGTAGGCATCGCTCGGTTGCCCCGTTGAGATAACGAGCCCCAATTGCTTCTCATTGAAGTTCATCGTATCAAATTGGTCAGCCAAAACTAAATCTTCCCACTCTTTCAAACTTGCGGGTGCACTGTACCAATAAAGGGGAAATTGAAAAATAATTCGATCATGATCTAAAAATAAGTTTCGTTCAGCAGCAACGTCAAATGGCATGCTGGAATCTAGTGAATGCCAGGTGACGTTTTCAATTTGTGCAGCTCTTGCCAAAAACTGTTGGGTGTAAGAATTATCAACGTGTGGATGCGCCATTAATATGAGTGTTTTCAACGTTTGCCTCCAGTAAATTTTACCCCTATCATATCATTTAATTTGTGAATGAAAAGATTTGGCTTTTAGGGATTGTTAAAACGCTTTCACAAACTTATACTGTAACTAGTCTTATTACAGAAAGGATGATATTTCAATGTTAAGTAAGACGAAGCATTTATTGGTTGGTTTATTGGGAATCGCCGTCATCGTGCCTTTGGTATTGGCAGGATGCGGAAAAAAGGAGGGTAGTAATAGCAATGATGTCAGTGTTAATGGCGACAAAACGTTAATCGTTGCCACTTCTGGGACGTTGTACCCTACTTCGTACCACGATACAAAGGGAAACAAGTTAACTGGGTTCGACGTTGAGATTGTCAGAAACGTGGCAAAGGAAATGGGCTATAAAGTAAAGTTCAAGGAACTCAACGTGGATGGTCAATTAACCGCCGTCAAAACCGGTAAGGCTGACATGGCAGCAAACGACTTCGGTATCTCGCCACAACGGAAGAAACAGTTTACCCTATCGACACCTTACAAGCACTCGTTTAACAGCTTGATGGTTCGAAAGAGTGACAATTCTGGAATTCATTCATGGGCGGATATCAAAGGTAAGAAGTCTGCTGGTGAAGCTGGAACCGGTTATCAACGACTTGCTAAGCAATTGGGTGCTAAGCTAGTCAACTACGATAACGTTTCAAATGACGTTTACCTTCGCGATGTTAAGAACGGGAAGACTGATTTTATTGCAAATGATTACTATCTTCAAAAATTGGCGCTCGCCGCAACACCTAACAGTGGTCTGAAGCTCATCAAGAACATGTACTTCAAGACGACTGACGATGGTAGTGGTGTTGGGATCATTATGAAAAAAGGAAACACCAAGCTGGATAAAAAAGTGAATGCTGCTCTAGCAAAACTTAAGAAATCCGGTAAGCTCGCAAAGATTTCAAAGAAATTCTACGGCACGGATGTTTCAAAACAGCCTAAGGTCAAGATTTCAAAAACCTTCACGATTAAAAACGATAATTAGCTTCAAGAATTGAGGTAAGTGGATGAATTGGCTAAGTCATTTCTCAATTCCGAATTTCTTTGACGCACCGCTCGCCGTACAGTCCATTCCAAAAATTTTAGCTGGCTTTCCCATTTCTGCTTTTCTAACGATTATCAGTTTTGCCCTCGCCCTCATTTTAGGATTGTTACTTACCTTGGCGCAGCTTAGTAAATTTCGGATTTTACACTGGCCGGCTCGGGCTTTCATTTCGTTTATGCGTGGGGTTCCCATGCTGGTCGTTTTGTTCATCATCTATTTTGGCTTTCAAACAGATGCAATTCCTGCAGCAATCATTTCATTCACAATTAGTTGTAGTGCATTCATCTCTGAGGTATTTCGCTCCTCATTTCTGGCCGTTAATAATGGTCAATGGGAAGCCACCTACTCGCTTGGTTTACCATACAGAAAGGTCATCTCAAAGGTGGTGTTACCACAGGCGTTTCGAGTTGCCATTCCGGCCCTGGGCAATATCCTGCTCGATTTGTTCAAGGGAACGTCTTTAGCCGCAATGATTACGGTCACCGATATGTTTATGGATGCCAAAATAGTGGCGGGTGCAAATTTAGATTATATGACAATTTACATCACCATCGCCATTATTTATTGGTTCTTCTGCTGGCTGATTACAATCGGCCAGACCCAGTTGGAAAATCATTTAGCATTATAGCGAAACGCAAAACGGACAAGCCAACTTTTGGCTTGCCCGTTTTATTTATTATTGAAAGATTAACGTCCAGTATTGACCGCACTTTGGCGAGCAAAGACTGGTTTCAGGAAGTGAATTCCTAATCCTAGGACTGCTCCAGCAAGGGCTGGAACTACCCAGTCCATTCCTAAACTAGCGAAAGGTAGAACGCTTTGTTGGAATCCAACGAGTGCTTTACCAAAGGCACTTTGGCTGACAACTGGTGGAAAAGCCGCAACCATATCAAGAAGTGCGGGAACTGACGTGAAGACCACGACAAACGCATAGACAACTGAATCTCGTTTGAACAGTGGTGAGAAAACGGAAAGGAGAATCAATACCATTGCAAATGGGTATAAGAACATCAACATTGGCGTTGACCAGAGAATGATCTTCTCTAAACCGAAGTTAGCGGTTAAGAATGACGCAACACACATGAAACCTAACCATTGGCGATAGCTCACCTTTGAAAAATGCTTATGGAAATCTTGTGCAAATGCAGCAACCAATCCAACCGCCGTTGTCAAACAGGTAACAGTTAGCAATGTTGCTAAAAGCGCATGTCCAACACCACCAAGATAGTGAGTAACCAGTTGGTTGAACGCAACACCACCATCAGCTGAAACTTTATAATGGCCAAGGGTTGTGGAACCAAGCCAGATTAAGCCAACATAGATAACGCCGATCATGGCGGTTGCTAACACTCCGGCTTTGGCGGTAACGCGGGCGTTGCTCTTTCGAGATGTTTTTCCAAGTTGACGAACTGCTGTCACAACGGTTACACCAAAGGCTAATCCTGCCAATGCATCCATTGTGTTATACCCCTGAAGGAATCCATTGAAAAATGAATCACTTTGGTAGGCTGCCGTTACTTTTTGGCTGGCTGCTTGACCCATTGGTGACAAGAATCCTAGGGCGAACACAGAGAATAAAAGAACCAAAAATAGTGGATTTAGTACTTTACCAACACTGCTCATGATGTTTGATTCCTTGTATGACACTAAGAATGCTGTCCCAAAGAAAAGCAGTGAGAACACGAACAGGCCAATTTGACCTAAATTACTTGGTAAAAGAGGTTGAACCCCAACTGAAAATGGAATTGTCGCAGTACGCGGTGTTCCAAAAAGTGGTCCAATTGTTGCGTGAATTAGAATCATGAAGACTAACGCAAAGGCAGAACCAAGCGGCTTGCCAATGTCATAAACGCCTTCAGAATGAGTGACACTAATTGCTAAAACGGATAATAATGGCAAAACTACGGCGGTTACTAAGAAACCAAGTGTTGCAAGTCCCCAGTGTGCACCCGCTAGTTGTCCCAAGTGAATTGGGAAAATGAGGTTTCCTGCACCAAAGAAGAGACCAAAGAGCATTGAACTCACTAATAAGTATTGTTTAACTGTTAACGGTTTACGATTTAAATCTGGCATGTCATTCATAATATGTATTCCTCCAATTAATTTTGTCATTTAAATGTGGTTCCTCTAATGTGACTAATCTGGCCTTTCAAATGATCATCCCCTTCTTTTAATTAACGACGCCAAAAAGCACCCTTAATCCACTTCTGGATTAAGGGTGCTTTGCACGGTACCACCTTATATCGCTATTCCATTACTGAAATAGCCTCATCACGTACAGCAGAATACTGCGATACGCTAACACGATAATGGGTGTGCCCAGTGTAGATTACTATTAGTTCACTACATCGCTCAAAAGGGATTTTCGTCATTATATTTTGCTTCCTCTCACCAACCGAAGCTCGCTTAAAAAATGATAATAACTACTCAACTTTCTCATAGCGTTTTAATTTAAAACTAATCTTAACCAGTTTATGTCCCACTGTCAACCATTAAATCAAAATTTGTTATCTTTATTTTTCTCATAATTCAACTTAAAAAATACAAAAAAAGACTTACCACGAATGGTAAGTCTTCCCGCTTAACATTTAAGTTAATTAAGCAACAGTTACGTTAGCAGCTTGTGGGCCACGATCGCCGTCTTCGACGTCAAGGGTAACATGTTGGCCTTCTTCAAGAGTCTTGAAGCCTTCAGAGTTGATAGCTGAGAAATGTACGAATACATCTGAGCCGTTTTCTAAAGTAATGAAGCCGTAACCTTTATCTGCGTTGAACCATTTAACTGTACCTTGTTCCATAAGAATGAAACCTCCGTTGCGCTATTGCGCTAATTTATTTGCATTTGAAACTTTTGAAAAAGGAGCCATTCTTAAATAGAACGTTGTACCTTTATTCCGAAGCATAAATACATTAACCATAGAATAACAGCTATTTCGTTAAATAGCAACCCTTATTCTTTAATCAGCTTAAAATTAATCGATATTTTTTTGCATATCAAGGTGCGGAATGCCGTCAACTGGGTATACTTTGCTAATTGCTTTCAATCCGAAACTTTCGTAAAAGTTTTGTAGGTAAGCTTGGGCTTGAGCAAGAATCGTGGTTGTTCCCGGATACTGCTTGGGAATTTCTGCTAACAATTTTGTGACTAGTTCTCGTCCTAAACCACCTTTTCTAGCTTCCGGAGCCACAACGACTCGACCAAAGTGAACGACTTTACCCTCTTCAGCCGGTATCAAGCGGGCATAAGCAATGATATTGCCATCAGCATCTTTCGCAAAAAAATGCTTTGAAATCAGATCATCACGATCCACTTCCTGATAGTAACAAGTTTGTTCAACGACAAAGACTTTCACACGTAGTTCATAAATTAAAAACAATTCTTTAGTGGTGAGCTCATCAAAGCTTTTTACGTCAAAATCTGCCATAATTACACCAACCCTTCTTTTTCTAGAAGTTAGTATATCATGATTGCTTTATTGTTGCGAATACAACAAAGCGTCAAATTATTGGAGGTTTTTATTTTGGGAAAATACATTGTTCATTCAACGCTTCGTCCAATCGGAAGTCAGGTCATTAACAAGCTGGGTATCCATTCTTTCCTATCAGACGAGCCGGTAGCGGCAAAGGGAACCGATGCTGCTCCCAATCCTGTACAATATCTATTGGCAGCCGTAGGGAGCTGTATGGGGGCAACTGCACGCGACATCGAAAATCGGGAAGACTCCCTAACAATCAAAAGCTTTAATGTAGACGTTCATGGTGAAACAACCACCTACGCCGATCAAAGTTCAAAAGTAACCCATATCGATATCAAAATTAAGTCTGAAACGAATTTAGATCCAGTTGACCAGCAAACATTTTTGAACGAGGTCGTTCGCCAATGTACCGTTCACTCTTCATTAGAGGGATCAGTGCCAATGGATATTTCATTTGAATAGCAACCAAAAAACGCCTGGAATTTTAATTCCAAGCGTTTTATTTTACGATTAATTCAATTTCACCTTTACGCGCCGCAAAATTAATCCCCAATAACGGCTCCGTCAAAATTTTTTGGTATTCGGAAAGAACCTCATCTGGTAGCGGTGTGTGTACACTAAGTTCCATGATGAGTGAATCTGCAGAATCCACACTCGAAAAATCAATAAACAGCCTAATCTTATTGATTACATCGTGAAAGAGCTCCGTCAGAATTGCGTTTGGCTTCCCCTCCGTGTCGGTAATCAGAATCCGGTTTATCGTCAAATTTTGATGGTCAATTGTTGTCATCTTCAAGACATCAAACAGTGTGTTCATCTAGATTCCTTCTTCCGTTTGTCCTAAGTTGTTGGCTTAATTATACACATCAATCCTCAAAGGGTCATCTATTTACTCGTTCTTTATCAAAAGCTGCAAACAATTTAACTTGAACTTTTGGAATGGGTAAGTCATTTAAATCCGTTTGGGAAACTAATTTTCCCGGGAAATTGCTTAAGTCTGGGGCCTTTTGAAGCTCAGCTCTGTAAAGCTTAATTTGCCATTTTTGATGCGTAAAGGTATGGGTCACGTCCTTCACATCAGCATCATCAAATTGAACCTTTAGCCCATACTCGTCTGCCACTATCTGATTCAAAGCCTCTACAATAGTTAATTTAGGCTGTTTCTCTAAGAATTCCGTCACCGTTTCTTCGGAAATGAGCGGAAATGCCCATAAATCAGCTAGCATCCCCTTACTTGGCCGCTTTGTCAGTAAAACGCTGGTAGCTACCTCGATGACTAAGCCAAATTTTCGCTTTAACACGGGCCGAGGCTTTTTCGTTTTAACCGGATAACTTTCCTCAACCCCATCCAAATAAGCTTGATTAAATGCTCGAACGGGTGAATGCGCCGAATCTGGATTTGCAGCACTCATGTAGGACGAGCCCAAATCCATGATTGCCTGATTAAAATCGCCGGGCCGGGTTGGTGAGACAATCGGTTGCAGAATTTCTTCAAATAGGTGCCGCGTTTGGGGCTTGGCAATGTCCGCATCAATTTCAAGCAGCCTGGCAAACACTCTAAACGCATTCCCATCGATTGCAGGCACAACTTCACCAAACGAAATACTAGCAATTGCACCAGCCGTATACGGCCCAATTCCGGCTAATTTTTGCAATCCAACCGCCGTATTAGGCCATTTACCTTCGTAATCAAACACAACTTGTTTGGCGGCTTTTTGTAAATTTCTAGCTCGTGAATAATACCCGAGTCCTTCCCACATTTTCATTAAATCATTTTCGGCCGCGTTTGCTAAAGCCTCAATCGTCGGGAATCGCTTCATAAACCGCTCATAATACGGAATCACCGTCTTAACCTGCGTTTGTTGCAACATGATTTCCGAAATCCAGACGTGATATGGGTCATGATCTTGACGCCATGGTAGATGCCGTTTTTCTTGATCGTACCAAGCTAAAAGAGTGTCTTGAAAAGCTGCTATTCTATTTTTGGACCAGTTGATCACTTATTTTCCTCCACTTTGGCTTCTAGTGTGATAATCACATCGTTTAATTGATCGTCGGCAGGATTGGTTGGCACCACTTGTTCAAGAATGTCAGAAACTAAACTCAACCCGAGGTGGACTGCATGCCTTGTTAGCTCGTCTATGGCTTCTACCAAATGATCGATGCCAACAAACGTTTCTATTAAGTAATTGCCTGCTGGAAGCTCAATTGTTTCACTCGTTTTCCGTGAGGCGCTCGTCACTTGCCTTGCTGAATCATTTGTTGTTTGCGCAAACAGCTGGCTAACATCTGCTAGGGTAACTTGTTCATCATCCGTCACCTGCTGAAAGTACCGTGTCTGTTTGGCTTCAATTACAAAGTTTTCGTTTGCAACCGGTGCGGAACTTAAGTCAATCAATCGCTGCTTCGTCTCAGTTAACGTTTGAATTTGTTGCGCTATTTCGAGGACTTTTTTCTCGAAGTAGGTTTTTAATTCGCCAACATTCCGATTTCTCTGCAATTTAATTTCCGCCGGTGAAACGCCCACGGTCATCAATTGTTGAATTAATTCAGCGATTACCAACTGTTCAACGCGATATCGTTTATTGCCATTTTTGTCCCTTTTAATTGGACTAAACAAATCAATTTCATCTAAATGGGCAAGTTCGCTTTTGGTCAAATTGACCATTTTAGCAAACTGACCCGTTGTCAATTCTCCTTTTTTCAAGGAACACCTCGTTTCCCGTGGCTACAAGCTTGACACGCCTTATTCTGTCCCCTATTATCAAACTTAGGAGAACATTCGTAAAGGGGTGGTGAAGATGCACCAACGTCGCATTTTAATGAGCATCGTATTTTTGAGTGTGAGTTTATTTATTGTGGGGTGTACCGCCGCTCCCGAAAAGCCTCAACAAAAGACTGACGATAAGGGCGTAATGACCCAAAGACAGGTCCTTAACATTTCCGAAACCAAACCATTAGACACCATTGATATTTCAAAGGCAACCGGGTTTGGTAAGCTTGCTAATTCTACTGAGGGCCTTTACCGTCAGGGCGAAAGTGGCAGCATCGATCCTGGTTTGGCAAGTAAAACGGCCATCTCTAACAATGGTAGGCGCTACACGTTCACAATTAGGAAGAATGCTCGCTGGAGTAATGGTCAAGCCATTACAGCGCAGGATTTCGTCTATTCATGGAAACGAACGCTACATTCTGAAACTAAATCTGATTATACAGATTTATTCATTGGAATCAAAAATGCTGCTGCCATTGCCCACCACCATATGTCGGTCAACCGGCTTGGCGTCAAAGCGCAGGGTAAGCGAACCTTAGTGGTAAATTTGGAACACCCAATTATCTATTTTCAATCGCTGATGGCTTACCCACTTTTTGCCCCGCAAAATGCCGAAATCATCAAAAAAAGTGGATCCCGCTTTGCATCAACTGCCAGTAACCAAGTCTATTCTGGGCCGTTCAAGCTCATTAACTGGAAAAAAGGCGACCAGTCGCGGACCCTTGTCCCTAATCCTTACTATTGGGACCGAAAGCACGTTTATCTTTCCAAAATATCAATCAGAACCATTTCGAGTCCCTCTAGGTCGCTATCTTTGTACAGGGACCGAAAATTAGATTCAGTCGAACTGATTGGCAGACAAATCAAAAATAATTTTAGACGAATGGATTATACGATTCGTCCCTACTCAATGATGATGTTTCTCTCGTATAATTTTAGGAATTCAACGGGCAGTCAACGTCAGCTACTTAATAACAAAGACTTTCGACTAGCTTTGTCCCATGCCATAGATCGAAAAAAATTAATCTATGACGGATTGCAAAATGTTTCATTAGCACCGCGTGGCTTTGTCACAACTGGCCTAAGCCGGGAAGTGAAATCGGGTGCTGATTTTGCGGGTGTCCAGCGTGCTTCAAGCACCGTAACCGGTTCAACCAAGAAGGCAAAGACTGAATGGCAGAATGCACTCAACCAACTCAATCGAAAATCAGCAACGATTAAAATTGTCGTGGTCAATTCCCAATTAAATCACCTTCTGGCAACTAACTTGAAGGAGCAGCTTGAAAATAACCTGCCGGGACTAACCATCAAATTTAATTTTGAGCCAACCACAGAAGCGGTCACTAACACCTTTAAATCAGGAAATGCCGATCTCATGATTTCTGGTTGGGGCGCCGATTTTTCGGATCCAATCTCATTTCTTCAGATTATGTCCTCGCGCAATCCCTATAATTATGGTGGCTGGACAAATAAGGAATACGACAAGCTTGTCTTATCAGCCATCAGTAATTCCGACAATGACGCTAGTCAACGTTGGAACACGATGCTAAAAGCCGATGAAATTTTGATGAAGGATCAGGGTGTGACCCCGCTTTATCAGCAAGTCCACTCATACTTAGTTAATCCGCATTTGAATGGCGTTGTCTTCAACTCAACGGGTGTGTCTGCGGATTATAAGGGCGCTTATTTTGTGAAATAAGAACCTAACACAGTACAAATAAAGGTCATGACGTGGTTGGGCGTCATGACCTTTCTCTTTACAATTTTTTATCTAATCTTACTAAATCATCAAAACTTTCTCGTTCAACAACTAGTTTTGCTTTGCCTTTTTCAACGAATACCACGGCTGGTCGCGGATTACGATTATAGTTTGAGGCCATTGAATACCCGTAAGCCCCTGTATCTAAAATGGCAATCACATCCCCAGCCTTCGTTTCAGGAAGTGGTTGATTTTGAATTAAAATATCTCCTGACTCACAATATTTTCCAGCAATTCTAACCGTTTCAACGGGTTTGGCTAATGGATTATTTGCCAGCACCGCTTCATATTCTGCCTGATAAAGCGCGGGTCGAATGTTATCACCCATTCCGCCATCCACAGCAACGTAAGGCTTGATACCGGGAACGTCTTTGCGGGAACCAATCGTATAAAGGGAATATCCAGCGGGACCCACGATTGAGCGACCGGGCTCAATCCAAATTTCAGGCGTGGCCAACTGGCGTTCAGTCGTACGAACCTTTACGGCCTTCACAATTGCGTCCACAAAGTCTTCTGGTGCAATTGGATCGTCCGTTTCAGTGTAACGAATTCCAAAACCGCCACCGACATTGATCACCTTGGGTTCGTAACCCAATTCATCATGCCAATCTGCCACGGTGTCGACCAATTTGTTGGCTGCCATGACGAACCCGTTCACTTCAAAAATCTGAGACCCAATATGTGCGTGAACGCCAAGCATGTTCATCCGTGGTTCAGCAAGAACTTGTTTCAAAGCGTCCTGCGCCTGACCAGATTTAATATCAAAACCAAACTTACTATCTTCTTGGCCAGTTTGATCGTACTCGTGCGTATGGGCAGAAATCCCAGGGGTTACACGGAGCATAACGTTTATTTCAGCTGATTTCTCTGCCAAAATTGCTGACAACAGCTTAATTTCGTGAAAGTTATCCAGCATGATGACGCCAACGTGCTGATCAACCGCCATTTCAAGCTCAGCAGTCGGCTTATTATTACCATGAAAGCTGACACTTTGCATCGGGAAATTTGCTTTCATCGCTGTGTAGAGTTCGCCGCCGGAGACAACATCAATGTGGCCATGCTCTTGCGCAATTAATTGATACATTGCAATGGTTGCGAAGGCTTTGCTGGCGTAACTAACCGCGTAATCCACCTTATTTTGTTCAAAAACGGATCTGAATCGATGAATCTGATCCCGAATTGCAGTCACGTCGTATGCTACTAATGGTGTCCCGTATTGCTTGGCCAAATCAAGGGCATCTACACCATCAATGGCTAAGTGACCCGCTTGATTTACCTGTTCCCTACTTAATTGTTCGCTCATCGTTTAACCCTCAATCTCTCTATTTGTCGGTTTCTGTTAGTCGTTGTTCCGCTAGTTTGAGTGCTTCATCACTGATGGCTGCTGAAGTAAACCGCTGCATTGGCGTAAAGCCATGGCGATCCTTAAACGCAACGGGCAAAGTCTTGATGACCGCAATTTCTAAATTATTTTCAGTTAAAAATACTTGTCCCAGTTTCTTAAATTTGCCCTTGGTATGTTTCCCAGTTCGCCAAGAATGAAAATTAAAGCCAGCCTCATCAATCACATACTGCCCGGATTGATTGGTCGTTACTGGAACGCCAATATACTGTGTTACCTCATACTTGCCCTTCACTTGATCGCCTCAAATTTTAATTATTTTACTATTATACTATTGCAAAATAAGCTTGGCGAGCTGATCTGGGCCATTTTCACCAATTGCGTGCTTCACGAACCGCTTATCGATTGCACGCGTAATTGCAGTTTCGTCTAGTGAGACGCCCGTCAATAGGTCCTGCAGCTTGTCCGCGTGCTTCCGTGAAAGGACATCGCCGTATACGGCCATTTTACTAATTTGATTATTTTCTGTCGCAAAATTAAAAACGATTGCTTTGTCATCAAAAGCTTGACGGCGATACTGACTAAATCCTGGATTGGAGCCGAAATTCCAATTATCCTGATTGTACTTTTCAGCCAACCGCTCATCAATAATCTGCCAATCTTTCTCGTTCAAATGATACGTTTCAATTTGATCTAAGCTGTCAACTTTGAAAAGCTTTAGGAGTAGCTGTTCTCGAAATTCTTCCGGAGTTAACTTCTGATAGTCAGCTGCTAAAAATGGTTTAACATTGGTGATATGACTACGGTTTGATTTAACCCACTTACCATGAATCTTTTCTTCAACGGGGTGAAGCGCGTTGCTTGCGGCGTCAATGTTCATGTCAAACATCAGGGTGCCACCAGCTGCATATCCGTCGCCGGCTTTCACCATCGTCATCCCCGTAAATTTATGATCATTAATAACCAAATCGCTCTTCCCGCGCAGAACTGCTTGTGAAGCTCCCAGCTCGTGTAAGGCATCCAAAACTGGTTGCGCGAACACGCCATAGTCGCCCCATTTGGCATTATCATCTGTTTCACCAACGACGATATTCTCAAAAATTAAGTTTCCGCGATCATGGTACACGGCACCGCCTCCGGAAGAACGGCGCACCAATTTAATCTTATTTTCGATAAGATAGGGCACGTTGACCTCAGCAAACACGTTCTGATTAACTCCAACAATGACTGCAGGATCATTAATGTACATGATTAGGCCATGGCCTGGCAGCTTTAAATCGTTAATTAAATAGTTATCGAGTGATTGATTGACGATTGGATCATAAACGGGTTTACCGTTGCGACTAGTATCAATTAAAAACATGAGTTTCCTCCTCATTAACGCGTGATTTAATACACTTAGTTTACTTTGTCACCGTATAAAAGTAAACGCTTCCCTTTCAGTAAAAATCCGTTATACTTTAGGTAATATCTTTTCACAAAGGAGTATCGCACAAATGACTAATTCACCACAACAAACTGGCTTCTGGGCAAAATTAAAATCATTCTTCACGGGTCACTCATCACGTTCGGCTGCTTTTGAGCCAACCGAAAAGGAAGGCGTCTGGTATTGGAAGAATCCGGATTCTGGAAATACGCTGGTCGGCCTGACAAAATTTGCCTATCAGGATATTGGAAACATTACGTTTGTCGTTTATCCAACAGCTGAAGATTCTATTGAAACGGATGATGACCTGGTAGAATTAGAGGGCGACAAGGCCGTTGAGAATCTAAAGGCGCCCGTTTCAGGACACATTGTCAAACGAAACCAAGACCTGATTGATAATCCAGAAAAAATTTCAGAGCAGTCAGATCGTGATAACTGGTTGATGGAAATTACTGAAAATTAAGTTAAATGATGCCAAAAAGAGGACTAAATCCAATGGATTTAGTCCTCTTTCAATAGTCAATGTTAGTTGGCAATTAGTTTTCTTTTGCTAGTTTGTCGGCTTCTTCGTCAATCGTTGCAAAACCTGACTTAGTACGCTTTTGAGGATGCTTTGAGCGTTCCTCTTCTGCTTTTTCGATCATAGCTTTACGATCTGCTTTACTTACTTTTCCTGCCATAAGCGATTCGCCTCTTTAATTTAGTTTGTGAGATAAAAACTCCACAACTCCACTGTATCACTTTTTCGGCAATGCGGCACAAATTAGCTCTAATTAAATTTTAATTAATATAGGCGTACTTATAACTCCACTGAGTTCCAGCGGTGTTATGCACAATTCCCTTTACGTCAGAACGTTGTAGGTATGACGTTTCATTTTGATAAAGAGGGGTCATCCCTTGATCTTCACTAAATAAACGACTTGCCTCAAGTAAATCTTGCCAACGTTTGCTTGGGTTATTGGCATCTTGGTCATCGGCTCTTTTGACTAATTTATCGTAGGCCTTATTACTATACTTCCCATAATTGTATGACGTTCCAGTCATTGGAATCTGGAGGAATGAGATTGGATCATTGAAATCTGCACCCCATCCAGAGATTGTAATATCAAATTGGCCCTTTTGACCGTACTGATTAGCTGTTTGCGTTGGAACGGCCTGGATATCTAAAGTAAAGCCAGGTAATACCTTTTCAAATTGTGCTTTAAGGTACTGGGTAACTGCACTCGTTGACGGATCATCATTTGCCGCAGTAATGGTCATCTTAAGCTTCTTTTCCCCAATAGCCTTCAGCCCTGATTTCCAATAGTTAGCCGCCAACTTTTCATTATGCGTCACTGTGTTTTTCACAGCTTGTCCCTTTGAGAAATTCTCGCCATTGTAGCTTGCCAACCCACTGGGAACGAATCCATTAGGCACGGTTGAACCGTCACCAAGAACCTTCTTGGTCAGTTGCTTTCTGTCTATTGCAAGAGAGAATGCACGGCGAATGTCTCGGTTATTAAGCGCCTTTCGATTCGTTGCATCAGGATCTTTGAAATTATACTTCAAATAGAAGATTTGTGAATATGGGTAAGATTTGAACTGTGCATCATCTTTGTAATTTTTAACTTGTTCACTTGAAAGTTCAGTTAAATCAAGCTTCTTTTGACGGAATAAATCTAGTCCAGTTGTTGGACTCGAAACCACTGTGAAGTTCACTTTCTGAAGCTTTACAGCTTTTTTATCCCAGTACTGATTATTTTTTACGAAGGACCATTTGTTACCAGTTCCGTTCCAGTTCTTGATCTTAAAGGGTCCGGAATAAACCATATACTGTGACTTTGTGGCGTATTTCTTACCATATTTTTCGACCACTTTTTGATTTTGGGGTGCAAATAGTGGATATGCCATCAAAATTTTAAAGTAGGCAATCGGCTTGTCCAAATGAATGACAACCGTTTTACTATCAGTTGCTTCAATGCCTAATTTATCAGGGTTCAATTTCCCTTCATTAATCTTATCTGCATTTTTGATTCCTTCAAACAGGTAAGCATATTGCGATTTTGTACTAGGGGTCAATGTGCGGCGCCATGAATAGACAAAATCTTGAGCGGTAATCTTGTCCCCGTTGCTCCATTTGGCGTTCCGAAGCTTAAATGTCCAGGTTTTACCGTCCTTTGATTCAGTTGCCGATTTCGCAAGTCCCTTTGTTGACTTCCCATTTTTACCCAAACGGAAGAAACTCTCATAGACGTTACCTGTTTGTCCATAACCCGTGGCCTTTGCCAAATCAATTGTTGGCAGTGGTGCCTCAGCACTGAGGTTCAGAACTTGTGGCTTACTTGCTGTGCTACTTTCATTACCACAAGCGGTCAGAAATGCCCCTAATCCAACAACTGCAATTGCAACTAAACTACCCTTTATCCACTTTATATTTATCATAATTAATCCCCAATTCTGACTGATTTATTTTTTATTCGCTATATGGAACCCCTCAACATCCTGCAACAACACGCTTTTTTCATAGCGTTATTCACCTCCAAGAACAAGAAAGAGACCCCCAAATACCGGCACGAACACCGACACTTGAGGGTCTCTTAGCTGCATCAATCAATTTATCCGTTGGTTACAAACGGCTAATAAATTAATTTTGAAGCACAAAAAGAGGGTCCACTTCAGCGTTAACGTACGCAAATTGTGCACAACCAAAACACATATTTTAACAACAGCATTGCATTAACATTGAAGTTTCCCCCTTTCTCTCATAATTTATTAACCTAATATTACCGACCAATTGCCTGATTGTCAATAAACAAATTTCTCGTTTGACACCTCGTTTTGAAAGCGTCATTATAAAAGGTGAAACGTTACACAAGCATTTTTATTAAATTGATTGGGGATGACCAACATGGCAGTAGACAGTATTAATAGAGAAAATGAGCTAACTTTATGGCTATTAATAAGCTCTCCAAGGCCAGTCACAACTAGTTGGATTCTCGACTACTATGACATTGATCTCAATGCACTTCATCAAGATTTGAGCGTCATTGGTGATTTCACCAAGACATTCAGACTTACTTTAAATCCGGAATTCGATCAGCTTTCGATTTTTGGCCATGAAAATGATATTCAGCAAGGGATTATGTTTATCCTGATGGATTTATATTCCCAAACAAATGGCCAGCAAGACCATCTTCCGCAAACACCTTTTGCAAAACAACGGGTCATTGCAAAAATTCATGATGGCGTTAAAAATTTAGCGGCCTTTTCTGATTTAAACGAATCCAGTCAGGTCGACATTACCAATTACCTTTGGACACTAACAATGCGTTATCATTATGGAACTGTTAAGCACGCGGCGTTCCAGCAGTTGTTCACAGATAAACAGGCCAATATGATTCAGGAGTATGATAAGTTGTTTAATTGGTCAAAGGGTATTTTGCATGATTTGGCCCAGCTTTATAAGGATTTTGAGTTTCCTGAATTGGAAGTGTATTTGCTGACGTTGAGGGTGTGGCTGAATAAGTAAGAAGTGTGATACCTTACGCCCCTTTTCGAGCACTACTCATCCGCAGGCAAAAAGTGGCCGAGACAAAACTTTTGTTTTGTCTCGGCCACATCTTTTTACTATTACTTTTCCTAATCGGGCTCCAAAAGGCAACTTCCTATGCCTAACTACGATTAACAAACAATCCAGGTACGGGATTATTCGTTAATCTAGGTTACGCTCGGAAGCTGACCGCCTTTTATCTCACCTACTCATGATCTCTGATTATAAAATTCTAAATATTGCTTTCCCGTCAACGACTCAACCGTTAGCTTAGTCACACTCGTGTTGGCCGGCTCCGGCAACGTCATTGGATCAGCTGGCTGCAAAGCGTTCAACGTAAATGCCTTAACCGTAAATCCGTGGGTCACGATTATCAGTTTCCCATCCGGATACTTCTTGGTCATACTCTTCGTAAATGCGGCAACGCGTTTTTGAACAGCCTCAAATGTTTCGCCATTCGCAAGTGGCGCATATGCTGGCAACACATCGTGCAGATGGTGGTCGAAGACTTCGGGAAACTCTGCTTCAAGATTGGCATTCTTTTGTCCATCCCACATACCATACGAAATCTCCAAAAGTCGATCGTCATAACTAACTGGCAATTTTGCCGTCCCATTAAGAATCGCTGCGGTCTCAATCGTTCGATGTAATGGACTCACAATCAATCGATCCGCAAATTGAATGTTAAATTTCGTTCGTAGATTTCGAGCTTGCTCCTTACCCCGATCATTTAAGTATGTAAATTTATCATTAATGATTCCCTGCTTGATTCCTGCCAAATTTGCATTCGTTTGGCCGTGACGAACTAGGTAAAATTCAGTCAATTAACGATCACTCCTCATTATCACTTTCTGTCATTATCTCATAACTTTATCATCTTTTTGATGTCATTTCGATTTCAACCTGTATCAACCTACTTGTCAGATTTATTTTCACATGCTATATTACAGATAATAAAGAAATCGGAGGATTTAGGCCAATGCGCATCTAATCATTTTCAACAACAGAACGATACTTTGCAACATGCTGAGTATAACCGTTTATTTAGTGTTGGGATTGATTAACTGCGTGCGGACTAAGTCTAATAGTCGGCACACGCTTACTGATAAGGTGTGCTTTTTGTATACCCTCAAATACTTAATTGATCCCTTAAAGGGGGACAACCAAATGACACAAATTAAATTAACTCATCTTAAAAAAATCGTTGCTGGCGAACCATTATTCGACGCAACGGACCTGACCGCAACCACCGGAGATGTCGTTGGAATCGTTGGTAATAACGGAACTGGTAAAACAACTTTAATGAAAATTATTGCCCAACAGGATACTGATTTTGAAGGACAGCGAATCGTTCAAGGCACCCTTTCCTTCGTCCATCAGGTGAACCCAATTACCGACAAAAGTGGTGGTCAAGAAACGATTGCCAAGATTCGTGAAGCCTTGGCGCTTAGACCAGAAATCCTAATTTTGGACGAACCAACCGCTAACTTGGATGAACAGCATCAAGACTGGCTCGTTAAGCAGGTCAACCAGGTCAACGGCTTGATATTAGTCATTTCTCATGATCGCCACTTTTTAACCCAAACTGCGACAAAGATTTGGGCAATCTCAAATGGTCAATATACCCAATTTGATGGTAATCTTGCCAACTTCGAACAACTCACCAAGCAAAATCACGCTAACCAACTTCACGAGTATCACCGACAAACTCAAAAAGAACACGACTTAAAACTCGCCGTTCAGTCTAGAAAAGAAAAGGCAGCAAGAATTAGACGTGGGAGTCGAAAAATGGGCCGAGTGGAGCTGGCCAAAACTAAATCTGCCAGAGAACAAAATGCTGGCAAAATGGAGCGTGGCGCACACGCTCTATTGAGTCGGGCGCAAAATCAAAACTCTGTTGAGAAACCATTCGAAACCTCCGCCATTAAGCTAATGGTCACTGATTTCCCCGCCTTTTCTGGTAAAACCGTCGTGAGTGCGAATGACTTAACACTAAAGCCTTATGGAAAAGCGCTTTTAACAAATGGTTCTTTTCAAATTAAGCCTGGAGAACGGGTCGCCTTAGTTGGGCCGAATGGCATCGGAAAGACAACATTGATTCAAGCCATTCTCGCAGAGCAACCTCATACGCACCTTTCTATCCACGCTAAAGTGGGTTATTTCAATCAAGACATCACTAAGTTACCGCTGAACCAAACCGTTTGGGAATTCATGAAGCGGCAAAGCGTTCTCGACGACGATCGTACCCGCCAAATGATGGGCGCATTTGGACTTAATAGTCTCTTCTATACGCGTCAAATAAGCGAGTTGAGCGGTGGTGAACGGGTAAAACTGCAGCTACTCAGTGTGTTGCTCAGTGAAAGTAACTTTCTCATTCTGGATGAGCCAACCAACTTTCTTGATGGCCAAGCACTTGATGCCTTAGCTACCTATTTGATAGCCTATCCGGGCACGGTGCTTCTCGTTTCACATGACGTGGATTTTCGTCAACGGGTCGTCAATCGAACCCTCAAATTCCAAAATCAGCAGTTGATAGATCCTCAAAAAACGGCCGTTCATGCTGCAAATCCAAGCGACCTTCCCCTGCTTCAGCTGAGGTATGATCAACTAATGACCGCTCCCGAATCTGACTCCCAAGAATTACAAAGGTTAAAAAAACAAATTGACGCCTTAAAATAAAGTTGAAATTCAATTTGACTTCAAAATGGAAATTTGTTAGATTTAGATTAGAAAGTGAAAGGGGTTCTATCATGTTTAAATTAAACAATCAAAATTTAAGTCTTGCCTCTTCCTGGTCTACATTCTCATTTATGTAGGCTAAGCTTTTTGTACCAAAAATGCCCTGCATAGATGAGTCACTCATCCAGGTAGGGCAGACAATCAAGTCTATAAATGGAGTAAATCCATGCCCTCATCGCATTTGCGGTGGGGGCTTTTAATTTAGAACGGGAGCGATTTTATGTCAGTGTATAATTTTTCAGCAGGACCAGCAGTGATGCCAAAACCAGTTATTGAGCAAATTCAAAGAGAATTACCTTCACTGAATAACTCCGGAATGAGTATTTTAGAAATCTCTCATCGAAGCCAGCAATTTGAACAAATAATGGCCGATGCAGTTGCTAACATCAAGGACCTTATGGCGATTCCCGATGATTATCACGTTCTCTTTTTGCAGGGTGGCGGTACTGGTCAATTTGCTGCCGCTCCCCTGAATCTGGCAACTAAACACCGCTCAATTGCCCTTCTTGATAGTGGTCACTGGGCTGCAAAAGCGGGTGCTGAAGCCAAAAAACTAAGGTTCCACGTCACCACTTTAGCAACAACGGAAAGTGGTAAATACCGAGAACTTCCACGCTTAAACCAAACAATTCCAGCAAACTCGTTTGATTACTTACACGTCACTATTAATAACACAATTGAGGGCACCGCTTATCACGAGGTTCCCGAATCAAATATTCCAATCGTCGGCGATATGTCATCGAACTTTTTAGGCGAACGCTATGACGTTAAAGATTTCGGGATGATATTCGCCGGCGCCCAGAAAAATCTTGGCCCAGCAGGCGTCACTATTGTCATTATCAAAGACGAGCTCATGCATCACGTCGATGGCATCCCCAGCATTTTTGATTACCAACTGAACGCGGACAAGAATTCCATGTTGAATACCCCACCTGTTTTCGCCATTTACGCTTCCGGTCTCGTCCTCAAATGGTTAAAAGAACAGGGCGGCGTCGATGAAATGGAAAAACGTAATCGTGCCAAATCAAGCAAATTTTACGACTATCTCGATCAGTCTCACCTATTTAACTGCCCGGCCTTCAAAGACGATCGTTCGTTGACCAACATCGTGTTCTCAACAACTCACGATAAATTGGATCAAGCATTCGTTGAGGAGGCAACTAACGCTGGCCTACTAAACTTGAAGGGACATCGAAGTGTTGGTGGTTTGCGTGCGAGCCTGTATAACGCGATGCCGATGGCGGGTGTCGATGCCCTCATCGATTTTCTCTATCAATTTGAAAAGGACCACAAGGAGGTCACTACCCATGTATCAAATTAAAACGTTCAACGCAATTGCCCAAGCAGGACTCGATCAATTCACGGACGACTACCAAATTAACGAATCAGAAGCACCAGATGCCTACCTCATTCGCTCGGTCAATTTGCATGAAGCGACCTTCCCTAAAAAATTAAAGGTCATTGCCCGCTGCGGCGCTGGCTTTAACAACGTCCCTTTGGATAGAACAACGCAGAATGGTATTGCGGTTTTTACAACCCCAGGCAGCAACGCCAACGCGGTTAAAGAACTGGTTATTTCTTTGTTAATTGCCAGCTCACGAAACCTATTTACCGCAGCTGCGTTTAGTGCCAAGAACAGCGGCGCCGATATTTCACTCCGAACAGAAAAAGAAAAGACTCAGTTTAATGGCACCGAGCTCGCTGGCAAAACTCTCGCAGTCATTGGTGTCGGCCACGTCGGTTCACTAGTCGCCAACGCTGCAAATACCCTGGGCATGAAAGTCATCGGCTATGATCCCTACTTATCCGCTGATGCTGCTTGGCGCATTTCAACCAAAATTCATCGGGCAAACTTACTGGAAGCAGCAATTTCAAACGCCGATTACGTGACTATTCACGTTCCCAAAAATGAGGAAACAGTCGGCATGTTTGATGAAGCCATCATTTCCCAAATGAAACCCGGTGCCGTTTTGCTGAACTACGCTCGTGGTGGAATCGTTGATTTAGATGCTGCACTTGCTGCCCTAAATCATCACCAATTGACGCAATTTCTTACCGATTTTGGCGACGACAAATTGCTCAATCGTGACGATGTTGTCATCACCCCACACATTGGTGGTTCAACTGGACAGGCCGAATCAAACGGAGCCGTTCAGGGCGCGCAAACCATCATGAACTTTCTTGAAACTGGAAATGTTCAAAACTCAGTCAACCTACCTGACATTCAAGCCCCTTTTAAAACGAGATATCGCTTAACTTTAATGCACAAAAACATCCCCAACATGGTCGGTCAAATTGCGACCCTCCTCGCCGATTCAGGAATTAACATTGAGAATATGAGTAATGCCGCAAAGGGCGACACTGCCTATACCATCATTGATGTCGACCATTTGAAAGAGGTTCAAGAAACGGAACTTAAAAGTAATTTAGCAAAAATCCCAGCCGTTTATCGCGCTAGGTTATTGAAGAAAGCTTAATTCTACTTAATAATTTCCTTATCCAAACTACTTCTTCCACGCTGCAGAATATAAATTGCCAAAATAACCATGGCTGATCCGATCACTTCCACAAATGAAATCTTGAGACTCAAGAAAATGACACTTAAGATGAACGTCATCACGGGTTGCACCGCATCCACAATGCTCACCACATCCGAAGGGGCAAAGTTTAAACTATATAACAGTAAGCTAAACGGTAGGATTGTTCCAACCACGATGACCGTTAAAACGGAGGCCACTAAGGTTCCCGTGATTGGCGGCGTTGACATCCAAAATGGATGATTCAGGTTAAACAAAATACCAGCGATAAACGTGCCCCACCCTAGGACCAAAATAGGTGAATGGTGGGCAACGATTGGCCGTGGTAAAACAACGTAGAATGCTGCCGTTATGCCGGAACCAATTCCCCAAAATAGGGACGCCATTGGAATCGACAACTGACTGATATCGCCCTTGGTAATCGCCAAGAAAACCCCAATCATTGAAATAACGAACGCCAGTAAATCACTTCGTAGTGGCATAATTCGTTTGAAGAGAAAGCTTCCCACCACGATAAAGAGCGGACTAAGGTACTGCAAAATAGTGGCCGCAGCAGCGGTTCCCGTTTGAACTGACATATAAAAAGTCAGTAGGTTTCCCATTAATCCAAAGATGGCGTAGGCAAGCAGCCACCCGATTGTATGCCAGTTTTTAAAAATATCAAAAATGCCCATTCTGTACTTGAAGAAACTAATCACCAGTAAAATGGTGCCAGCCCCAATCGTTCTGATCGAAAGCAGCCACCCTGCTGGAATTGCCTGTCCTTGTGCGATAAACTGGAGCACCGTTCCCGAGATTCCCCACATTGTCGAAGCCACCGTTGCCCAAAAAATCCCCTTCATGACGTTTTTGCCAGGAAGATTATGACTATCCATATTCAAATTCACCCTATTCAACAAGATTAATGTAGTAACTCATACATTTTAATTGCGGCTTTTGCCCGCGATAAATCATTATTTGTCACCAAATTGACGAAAACTTTCCCTGAAAGCACGTCGTCAAATTGATAAATGTCGCCATAGCCGATTCCCATATACATTAGGTTCTGAGCAGACTTCGAATGGAGGAGGCCAAGTGTATGCCCCATTTCGTGTTCCAGAATTCGACTAAACTCGACCATGCGCGCTTGTCCAGCAATCCCTTTATCAATCATTAAATTGGCATCCGAGATTGACAGCGCTGGATTAAGTCGGTGTTGATAATTTTTCTTCATCTGTCTGCTAATATCACCAAGTTCAGTATTATAGTACACACGGGAAATTGCAATCGTCCTTGATTTATTAAACCACCAGGAAATGCCCCCGTCAATTTTGGTCTGGGCATCCCCGACAAATTTGATTGTAATGGAATGATGACTAGCTGTTCCTAAATAGAAACGCTTTTTTCCCAGTCGGCTATTCCAATCATTCATAGCTCTGTTTAAGCTGATGCCGACTGATTTGGAGTGAGTCGCGTCGTAAATGTAAACTCGGTGAGTCTTAGAGTAGCCCGTCTGAAACGCATAGTTAATGCCATACTTTTTCCCAATTTGCTTTTTATATTTTTGGGCTGTTTTTTTAGTCTTAATTTGACTGATTGTAACAGCACGACTAGTCGTCTTCGCGTGAACTGTTTCTGCAAATCCCACAGTCATTAAAGCGCCCATTAGTGCGGCTGCAAAAATACTAACCCCGATTTTCCAGTTCAACTTAGCTCACTCCCCTCAGTTTTCAAGCTAAGTATACTCAGGTTTCATTGCCTTTAGCAATCATTATTACCATTAATTTTAACCGTTATGATCTTCACCGGGAGCTGTGTCTTTTAACTTATCTAATACGGCCATATCGGCAACACTAATTTCAAATTCGACTTGTTTATTATTTTCAATGTGAGCGCTATTAGTTGCCTTTGGAAGGGGCAATAATCCGTGTTGCAAGACGTATCGAATCGCCAGTTGCGCAACAGAGACGTCATAGTGTGCTGCAATATCTTTGACCGCTTCGTTATTTAACAAGTAACCAGTGGCCAAAGGTGAGAAGGCTTCGACCAACATATTATGGTCTTGCGCGTAAACAGTAATGTCTGGTTCTGTATAGCCAATGTAATATTGAATCTGGTTCACCATCGGCATGATTGTGGCATGTTTTAAAATGTTCTTTTGGTCGGCAACGTTAAAATTAGAAATGCCAATTGCTCGGACTTTACCGGTTTTATAAATATCTTCCATGGCTTGCCAAACTTCAATGTTCTGGGTACTATAATCGGCACCCATTTCATCCCATGGCCATGGTGCGTGAATTAAATAAAGGTCCAGGTAATCTAACCCAATTCGATCCATTGTTTCATCAAACGTCTTCATCGCGGCATCATAACTCTTGGCCGCAGCCGCAAGCTTAGATGTCACAAAAACATCTTCCCGGTTTAATCCGGAATCTCTGATGGCCCGTCCAACGCTTTCCTCATTGCCATACTGCCACGCTGTATCAATATGACGGTAACCCTGCGAAAGCGCCTCAGTAACCGCGTCATAGGCAACCTGACCATTTGGTACCTGCCAGGTTCCGAAACCAATTTTGGGAATCTTAACCCCGTTTGATAGTTCATACGTTTCCGTTAATTTGCTCATTTTGAGGACTCCTTATTTTTAATAAATTCAATGACGTCAGCCGCAAGCTGTTGACGGTACTTACTATACGTGATGACGTGTGGCGCCCCTTCGTATTTTTTCAAAGTCACACTTGTGGTCGGCCTTAGGTAGGTAGCAAGCTGTTCATTAATCTTCGGATCTAATAACTCATCCGCCGTTCCTTCAGCAATAAAAACGGGTTGCTTAATGCTTGATAGATCATCATGAATCCCCACCGTATAAGCACTGATTGCCTGCAATTGATCCGAAATATGCTCGCTAAGCCAGCCGACCCGCTCGGCAATAGTCTCTGGCGATAATTTTTCCTTTTGAAACCAATTCTGAGCCCGTTCGACAAATCTTGCCTTGACGTGCGTTTTATCCACTGGAAAAAGGGGCGTGCTGATGGTTCCGCCACAACTGATTTCTGGAAAAGTTTCCATTAACTTAAGGGCAAAAATCCCACCCAGTGACTCGCCAAATACGGCAATTGGACTGTAACCATCCCGTTTCAGCAATTGGTAAGCGGCCAACGCATCCTCCCACCACATGTCTGGATGACCATTCGTGATGACGTTTTCCGGATCATCCGTCCCATGACCGCTAAATAAGGGACAGAGAACAGTATAACCAGCCTTATTCAAGTCCTGGGCAAATGAGCGAACATCGATTGGACTGCTTGAGAATGTATGAAAAAGTAGGATAGCTGTGGGACCACCTTTGAAATAAAACGTTTCTGGTAAAACTGGCATTGCGCCACCTCCAAATTTAATCACTAAAAAGGGCAAGAACCCTATACGACCGCCTAATAAGCTGGTAATATAGGTAAATACATACTTATTTTTCTATAAGCAGTTTGTCAATCAATGGTCATAACGACTTTAATAAAATTTTACCACAAGGGGGCGTTCACGATGACAACTGCTACCCCATGGAAACGAAATCTTTACATATTGTGGCTGGGTAACTTTATTGCTGGAATTGCGTTTAACCTACTCATGCCATTTCTACCGTTATTTATCAACACGTTGGGTCACTTCAGCAAAAATTCGCTCAACCTTTGGAATGGGGTTGCCTATTCCTCAACCTTCTTAGTGTCTGCTTTAATTGCACCGCTTTGGGGCCGTTTGGCTGATAAAAAGGGGCGAAAATTAATGTTGCTCCGGTCCTCGCTTGGAATGGCCGTCGTCAACTTAGCCATGGCGTTTGTCACAAATACTTGGCAATTAGTCTTTGCTCGAGTCCTAATTGGCCTCTTTTCTGGCTATATCCCTTCCGCTAGCGCCCTCATTGCAACCGAAGTTCCCCAAAATCAAAGTGGGAAAGCGCTAGGATTCCTAACGACTGGCAACATTTCCGGCACCTTGTTGGGACCCTTACTGGGTGGCGCAATTGCATCGGTTTGGGGCTACCGCAGCACCTTCATTATCACTGGGATTCTACTGCTGATTGTCTTCTTTTTAAGCCTAATCTTAGTTAAAGAGCACTTTACCCCCTTATCCGAGGAGAAAGCCAAGCTTAGTTTCAAACAGATTATGGCATCCACCCAACACGAAAACGTCATTTGGGGCATGATGCTGACCACCCTCATCATTCAAACGGCAATTACCATGGTTAATCCCTTCCTAACCCTATTTATCCGCGAACTCATGCACTTCCACGGGCCAATAACGATGGTTAGTGGCGTCATTGCCGCTACCCCAGGATTTGCCACCGTTCTCATTGCCGCAAAATTGGGCGACATTGGCGATCACATTGGCACCGCCCGAATTATCAAGATTGCACTTGGCCTTGGCGTTATCGTATTCATCCTAAGCGCCATTGTCACAAACGTTTGGCAGCTTTGGGGACTTCGCTTTATCATTGGTCTTGCGGATGCCGCCTTGCTCCCTGGCGTTCAGACAATGCTCATTAAAATGACCCCCAAAGAAAGTGTGGGGACCATCTTTAGCTATAGTCAATCTGCCCAGGGATTCGGCAGCGTCATTGGCCCGATGATGGGAGCCGTGCTTGCCGGTATCATCGATTATCGCGGCACCTTCGTGGTGAACGCTGTTTTACTGCTAGTGATCCTAATTGTTCTGATGATGATTCATCGTACAAATGAAAAATTAAAGTCAGCACTATAATTCATCCATAAAGAAGGGCTCCCCGTTTCGGGAAGCCCTTCTTTGCTATGTGTACGCATTTCATTTTCTATGTGAATTTTAGCTAATTAACGGCCAGCCTCAGCGATTGGTTCCACCTCTGCTGCACCAATTTCTTGGATAACTGCGTGGACGCGTTTGCCGTGTTGGTAAACGTCCTTATCACGCTGGATGACACTGATATCATCGATTGGATTATCGGCCATGATGATAAAGTCCGCAAACTTACCTGTTTCAATGCTTCCGTACTCATCGCCGACTTGCATGACCTTTGCACAAACAATCGTTGCTGATTCAATTGCTTGAGCGGGTGTCATATGGGCCTTTTCAACTTCTAGCTGAATCTCGTATGCACTTTCTTCTTTAAAGCCGTTATAGGGTGTTCCTGCATCCGTGCCCATTGCGATCGGAATTCCTGCTTTAGCGGCTTTTTCAATTGATTTAAAATGTTTCTTAATGTTAACAATGACCTTTTGACGCGCCCAGTCTGGAACGGTGCCTTCGCCAAATTCATAAATCCCGTACATGGCATTTAATGTTGGCACTACCGCGGTCCCGTGTTCCTTCATCATGGCAATCGTTTCATCATCAATATCAAAGCCATGTTCAATGGTATCAACACCAGCTTTGACGGCCTCTTTAATTCCCGCATTGCCCTGTGCATGAGCGGCAACCGTAAAGCCCTTATGATGCGCTTCAATAACCCCTGCACGAACTTCATCAAATGTGAGCTGAATGTCATCTGGCGTTTCGCCATTCTTTAGAACACCGCCAGTAACCATCATCTTAATGTTGTTGGCACCATTTTTCATAGCTGTTCGAACTGTTTTTCGCATTTCATCGGCGCCATCGACTTCGTAGCCACCATCTGAACCATGGCCGCCAGTCATCGAAATTGCTTGACCCGATGCTTTAATTTGCGGTCCTTGAATGAATCCTTGTTTTTGCATTTCTCGAATGGCAATATCAACATCAAATGGTGCGCCCACGTTTCTAATATAAGTAACCCCGTTGTCGATCATGTCTTGCATGTTATGAATGGCGTACATCGTTGCGGTTTCGCGAGTTGATGGATGACGTGCATCAACCTTGTCGGCAAAGTCGCGAGGAACACTCGTGATATGAGTGTGGGCGTTCATGATGCCCGGCATGACAAATTGATGGTGAACATCAATCGTGTTATCTGCGGAAATGTTGATGCGTCCTTCACCAGTTTGAGAAATTTTACCGGTTTCGTCATCTACGGCGAACCATGCGTCCCTGATAAAGTTGTGTTGGCGGTAGCTGTAAATGTTTGCGTTCTTGTAAATTGTTGTTGTCATAATAGTACTTCCCTTCGAATTTTAGTAACGGACCATCAGATTGTTCCTCTTGTAACGCTAACTGGGACTTCACTGCCACCACCTCCTTAAAATATAAAAAACGCCCTCAGTAATCGAAATTACTAAGGACGCTTTCAACGCGGTACCACCCTAATTGCTGGCTTGCGCCAACCTCTCACACACGGCCACTTGGCGATGTGTTTGACCGTTATCGGGGCCACCGGATTTTTTTATCAGCTCAAATCAACTTTTGGATATAAGTCATGGCACCTTCCCACTAACTGGCGCTCCCTTTGCATGGCTTAAATCGTCATCCTTGATTCTTCATTGCTTGTCGTTTAATTTGTTTTTAATGATTCACATCATAATCTCATTTAGAATAAAATGCAACCCTTTTTAAAAATTAAGTTCATGACAGACTGATACACAATTGTTAGTCGACTGTAATTCCCCTGTTTTTACTTTGTTTTATTTTCTCGTTACACTAGGGGTAAATATAATTACATAGGGAGGAAACATTTTATGAAGAAACAACCTTTATTAAAACGACTTATTACCGGTGCCTTTGTCGGTCTCGCATTTCTAGCTATTGGTGCCACTGGTGCGGATGCTGCTAAGACGAAGATTGCCGATGTGTCCCAATGGCAAGGTTCCATTAACTGGTCAAAGGCCTCAAAGCAACTCAAAATGGTAATCATCCGGGTTAAGCATGGTAACCCAGGAGATTCAGATTACGCGATTGATACAAAACGAAATACAAACGCAAACGGCGCTTACAAGTACAACGTGCCATTTGGCCAATACGACTTCGCTGAATTTGATAGTGTCGCTGATGCCAAAGCTGATGCAAAACAATTTTATAGCTTAGCCAGCAAAAACGCCAAGTTCTACGTTTTAGATAACGAAAAGCGTAAGTCAGGCGTTAAGGGTAAGGAACAAACTTACGTGAATGCGTGGTTAACCACGATGCGTTCACTGACCAACAAGCCTATCGTTTACTACTCATACCAAAACTTCGTATCCGTCCACAGCATCAACTACTCTAAGTTTGATGGCTCATGGATTGCGAACTACTCAAACAAGCCAAACGTCAGCACCGACTTATGGCAATACACGAGTAAAGGATCGGTCTCAGGAATTAGTGGCAACGTCGACTTAAACAAGGTCGTTGACTCATCCACTGTTTCTAGCTGGTACTCAGGATCAAGTACAAAGACGGCACCAAGCTATTACACTTCCGTAACTGCTGGTCAAAAGGTTACTGCTAAAAAGGCCTTCTACCAATACACAACCGCAAACTTCACGGGTAAGCTTTCAAAGGTTTCTAAGGGCAAGACTTACACGGTTAAAGCAATTGCTAAGTCAACTAAGGGAACACCAAGAATTCAACTATCAAACGGCCACTACATCACGGCTAACAAAGCCTACGTAATGGTTAAATAAGCAATTTTAAAGAGCTGCGATTAATCTCGCAGCTCTTTTTTTAATGCACTAATCTTTTGTCATCCAATTTGTCCTTATCAAATACCTGCCGCACGATTGCCAATTCTTCATCCGTCGGCACAATTAACGCCATTATTGGGCTCGTTTCAACGGTAATCTGCCCTTCAACGCCAATCTCGTTTAAATTTGGATCAATTTGAACGCCAAGATGACTTAACCTTGTTAAAATTCGGCGGCGCATCTCGTCATCCTTTTCACCAATCCCACCTGAGAATACGAGCGCATCAACGCCACCCATTTCCGCATAGTAGGCGCCAACTTGTTTGACGACTTGATTTTCAAACATTTGCAAAGCCAGTTCAGATTGATAATTTTCCGAAGCGTTTAGGTCGCGCATGTCTGAAGAAAGCCCCGATACGCCGAGTAACCCTGATCGTTCATTCAGGATATTAATCACTTCTTCAGGCGTATCAAGATCCAACCGTTTCATCAAAAATGGCACTAGACTTGGATCAACATCTCCAGACCTGGTTCCCATCAGAACCCCCGTTACTGGGGTTAAGCCCATTGACGTGTCGTAAATTTTGCCATTCTTAAATGCTGAAATAGAAGCACCGCTGCCCAAATGCATGGTGATGATGTTCAAATCTGCTTGGGCTTGTCTCATCAAGGCTGCAGTTTGGCAGGCCAAGTATTCGTGGGAAATCCCATGTTCCCCGTAGCGCCGAATATAAAACTGTTTAGATAATTCGTATGGGATACCAAACAATGCCGTTTCTTCAGCCATTTGGTGGAAAAGGGCGCTATCAAATACAGCAAATTGAGGCGTATTTGGCAAATAGGAAATTAAAGTTTCCACCGTTGCGACCTGCATCGGATTATGCAGTGGTGCATAATCGCTGAGTTGTTTTAATTTTTCAATCACGGGCGCTGTTAATTCTGTGACGGATTTAAATTCGGCCGCTCCGGCAACAATCCGGTGGCCCACTGAACCGATTTCGTCGAGTTGGCTCACAATTTTGGATTCCACCAAGCTATTTAGCACGTTTTGGACGGCATCGTTCATGGATAGCTTATCGAAAGTCCGCTTTGTTTTATCACCGTTAAATTTTAACTTGACCGTTGAATCTGCCAAATTAATTCGCTCAACGTGCCCCTCTGCCACCACGATTTCTTCTGGCATCGAGAATAGTTTCCATTTAAGGGATGAGCTGCCAGCATTGATGATGAGAATTTTTTTCAAGTGAGCCACCTCCAATTTAGTGTTATCATATCTTATAAAGTCCCTCAATGGAAGCGGATTCACTGTCTTTTCGGTTTTCTTTCACTGAAAAATCATACTTCTCGAAAAAGGATTAATTTTTGGAAATAATTCGCCGTTAAAATTCCATAATATTGGGTTTTAGCGTATTATGATGGTAGTTTATAGATGCACTATTTCGTTCGGGGGAGAAGGGATCCATATGACTCATAAAAAACTAATTTTACACGTTTCGCTTGCAACATTATCGGGGCTAATGATTTTTGCACCAGTCGCCACTATTCCAGCACAAGCTTCCAGTGTTAAGCCTTCATCTGCAATGTTAAAGAAGAGCAATAGTTATTATAAAAAGCATTACAAAGCAATCGCAAAGAAGTATAAATTTACGTATAGTGCCCAAACCGGATTGAATAAATCTGGCACCATTTATGTCTACGAGAAAACGAAGAGTTCTTACCTCAAAAAAAGTCTCAGTTTGGCAATGAACTATTGGAATTCTAAACTTGGCCGCCAAGCAATTAAGGTTGGCTCCAAGAAATACCACACCGTCACCTTCTCCGTTTCCAACGCGAAAGCATCCAAATCGGATGACAGTGATGCTTGGTGGATCCCATCAACTAAGAAAGTTCAGATTCGTAACAGTCTCTATGCCGATGATCTTTCGGTTATCACAAATACAACATTGTATAACAGTGAAAAATCGCTCGTCAAAACGGCAAACGCCAATTTAGCAGCTTACAAAGCTGGCTTAAGCACCACTGATCCAGATTATCAGTCAAAGCTTGATACTTACCAACAGCAGCAAGTTGACTATGCGAAGGCCGCTTTTGATAACCAAGAGAGCAATTTGAAATCCGGACTGGCAATCAAGGCCCGTGAATTCGAATATGCCAACACCTTGGCTCACGAGTTTGGTCACGTGATGGGCTTAAAGCATTCGCCAAACAAGTCGGATTTAATGTACTGGGCGAGTGGGACAAACGATATTTATAATTATAATAAAGTCAAAAATAGTAGTAAGGGATTCAGCCTAGTCACAAGTACCGATGTTGCGAGAGCAAAGTTGGCAGTGAAAGTGCATAATGCGAGAAATTAACTAAAAGAAATGTTAACCACAAAAAATCATCCAGCTCATTAACTGGATGATTTTTTTATTTGACGCTATATGTGTCAACACCTTACCCACAACCGGTGTCGCCTATGTGTTTCTATGTGAATTCCTATGTGTTAAATTTTTCTATATGTGTCTTGTTCTATGTGTTGTTACTATGTGATGCTATGTGTTGGAACGTTATGTTGGAACTATATGTGCTACCTATACTGCCTGGGTGCCTTTTGAGAAATCGTATTGTTGCCTCCATTAGCAGTCACTCTAATCTGAATCTGACCATCGTCAGCATTCTTCATAATGTCCGATTCCATAAAACCACCCCCTCAAAATATGTATTTTAAATTTAGACGAAAAAAGCACCCTAACTCTCATTTCTGAAAGTTAAGGGTGCTATTGCACTTTACCACCTTAATTTGCCAATTTATCGCTAAATTAGCCTCATCCTGTACAGCCAAATTGGCGATACAGTCATGCTGTAACGGGCATCCCCGACGCAACCTACTTGAATTCAGCGCGCAACTTTAAAGAATGATGGTCGCAATCATGACTGTATCCCGTTTACACCAACTCGGGACTCTCTATAACAATCGGATAAAAGGATCGTTTCTTATAATCGTCTGTTAAATCTCATCTAAATTTAATTTATGAACTTAGTATAATCCTTTCCAGCATTTTTTCAACCCCCAAATTAAAAAAAGATAAACCAACATTATCTTGGCTTATCTCATAAAAATATTTGTTTAGAAGAACGCTGATGCTCTAGTCCAAGCCTTTTGGGCAGGAATATAGTAATACGTTGTTTGTTTCCCGTTATGCGCCGTTCTGACTGCTCGGCGGGTAACATTAACTGAACTTGGGAAACTTGCCGTAGTCCCAACTGATTTAGCCAACGTCGAGTCATTAAAGACCTTGGTATAGGTTGGATAACTTTGCAGTGGGGTTACCGTCTTGCTGTAGTCCTCATAAGTAATCTTATTAAATGAGAGTGACCCCGCTTTAATCCAGTAGCGAATACTGCTCGTACTTGAGGTAAATCGAACTCGATACCAGTTACCACTTGTGGCTTCAGCCCGCATATCGATGTACACGTGAGTTGCCTTAGAAGCCTTTAGTTTCTTGGTTGCATAGTTCCAGTTCTTAGATCCCTTGATATGCGTATAAAGAGCATAGGTCTTTTTAGCATTTGTCTTAAAGTAAGCATATTGAGATGCTAATCCAGCATAATATTTTTCGACTTTATTTGTCTTTTTATTTTTCTTGCTGTTGATAGGCGTTGCTGTTTTTTGCTTAGCTGCCTTTGCGGTTGCAGTTGCTTTAGCAGTTGAAACCTTGTTGCTATCAATGGTCATCCCATCCGTACTAAAGTTAGCTGATACAAATGAAATCGACTTCTTAGAAGACGTAATCTGATTATTGGAAACGTCAACGCCCGTGATATCGCCCGCTTCGCCATCTTTTTCAAAATAGACGTATCGGTTGCCAGGGTTCAAGTTAACAAACTTGTTATTTTTAATGTTGAGGTTATCCATTTGAATGTCTGAACGGGTATTGTATAACCGAATGTAGTTACCTGACCCTAACGCATGCTTGTTCTCAAAGGTATTGTTCTCGATATACAAGTTAGAAACGGCTACGAAATGTAAGTTAGCGCCATCTTCTTCTCGTAATGGTTTTGCATCCTGAACTGTATTTCCCTTGAAGTAAACGTCATGGATTGTGCCGTTGAATAGTTTCGTATAAACAACATGTTCCCCAACTGGGTTAGGCGCGTATGACTTAATGGTTCCAGACGCCTTGTTGATTGGTAAGAATTTGTTGTTTGAAATGTAGACGTTGTATGAAGGAAGTCCGTCATAACTATCACCGGAATTCTTATAGGACATTGCCTTAGAATTTGAGTAGTCAACTTGGATAGCTTCCTTATACTCATACCCCTTTTTTGGATAGAATCCATTAAAGGTTGAGTTCTTAATATGAATATTATGACTCCCACAAATATCAATGTAGTGTCCTGTGGGTGATTCGGCATTGGTAAACGTACACTTGTTAAAATTAACGGTTACCGCATGGTTCAAGCTTTGGACAAAAACACTCTGCGTATTTGCGGAAGGATGAGTTCCTTTAAACGTGGCATTATTCCATGTCACATTTTTGATCCCACCGTTATAGCCGTCTTCTGGACTAGGATAAGCGAAGGCAATCCGATCGCCACCCCGAATTTGGAAAATGGCTCCTTTGTCAAAATTAAACGTCACGTTTGAACGTAATTTAATCGCATTTAATTCTGAATCTTTAAATAGGTACGTCCCCTTGGTAATATGTATGGTCATTGGCGTATCGCTATTGTATTTGTCGAGTAGTTTTTGCAAAATTGGCGTATTGTCTGTCTTATCATCCGCCTTCATCCCCTGATGCTGTGCATTAACCGTAAACGAAGTAGCGGCTTCAACATTCTGCTTGGAATTGCTTGTGACAATCCCCGCACCCGTTGCTGCACCTAGTAGTAGCAAAGCTGCTATGTATTTTATGACTTTTTTCATTGAACTAATCCCCCTTGGTAAATTTGGTTCTGCTATCATTGTACAGAATAAATTGAAAGCGTGCGAATTTTTGTTCGTTTATCCACAAAATTTAATCTGCCTGAAATATAAATTTTACCAAAATAAAAAGGCTGAAACTTTCTCAGCCTTAATCCGAATTTTTATAGCACTTCTTTTTCAACGTACTTTTGTGCTAAGTCGTTAAAATCATAATTCTTTAAGTTTTGAATATCGTCTTTACCACTAAATAAAGCAGTGTATGATTGTGCGACCATCAAATTGATTTTTTGATCTTGATTATACTGAATCACAATCACGGGAATTCCATGTTCAAATGCTGCACCAATTTCGAAAATTGTTCCTGAATCTGGCTCGTTTTCTTGCGTTTCTTCCATTTGATAATCTAGGATAGCAACCACTGCATCGGCCTTGCGTACCTGACGCATGTCGGAAGCAAACGTAGCAACCTGCCATTTAAATGATCCAAATTCTAAGTCCTCATGCTGATGTTCCATTGGCACAAAAATGCCATTTGAATCAATCGTTTTGTTGGCCTTAAGTAAATCGAGCACCTCTTTAATTCTGGCGTTCTGATTGTCGCTGAAAAATGGCGCTGCTAAGTAAATAGTATTCATAGTTAATCCCTTTCTCTTTACATACATATAGTAGTGATGAATTCATCATACCACAAAATATAGCATTATTAGCCAAAAATTTGCGAAAAAAAAGAATCCGACTTCCACCGAATTCTTCCTGAAATTTCGGCTCTATACTTTTTCCTGTTGA
>NZ_AZGJ01000140.1 GCF_001436395.1 Secundilactobacillus malefermentans DSM 5705 = KCTC 3548
TAAGTTTTTCCAACTACTTTTTTGACTCTGCTGACGACTTGAAAGGATGATTTTCATCATCTTCTTTAAGTTTCCGGCCATTAAAATGATCCCCAATTCATTTTTGGCTTTTTCTAACCCTCTGACTGATAAGCGTTTGAACGCCAAATTAGCCTTCAAGTTACCAAAAACTGGCTCAACTTCAATTTTACGCTTTGCGTAAATTGAAGCACCTGTCTTACTTGAAAGCTTAACTCTAATTAATCTTTTTTCCATTTCCCAATGCGGATTTATTTGGATTGACCGTTGGTTACCCCTTTCCGTAATCGAATAGTGATAACCTTCGGGATCATCGTATTGATTGGCTTCATATTTTCGAATGGTCCGCTGAAACCCATACTTATCAGTCCTGTTATAGACTTGTTTAAAGGAGAATTGAATATGATGCTGATCAGTGAAACTGTCAGTTGCGTTATCATAGGTCCAATTCATAACCTTATTGGCATCATTTTTATACTTCTTGGATTGTTCTTTTAAATACATTGTATAGGGAATAAG
>NZ_AZGJ01000141.1 GCF_001436395.1 Secundilactobacillus malefermentans DSM 5705 = KCTC 3548
CCGTTAGAATACTTAGATTCACTGGCATTCAAGACAATTTCCAGATTACTTTTAAACGTTTTTAGTGTTTCCTTCATTTGAAAACTTAGGTTTTCATTTTTGTAGAGATAGTGGACAATGCCATCTTTGTCATGATTTTTAAGACAGGACATGATACCTTGCAGCGCATCGTATGTGCTCGAAATAGTGTCATCAGTGTCAAGCCCCATTTGTACTCGCCCTTGTTGAGTTAACTGCTGTCGTAAATGACGATCATAGAAAGTTTGGCTGACTTCTAGTTCATCAATGTGCTTCAAATATAGTTTCCATGAGAACTTAAGCAGTCGATATTCGATAGATTTCTTGTCATATTTTTTCATTGTCTGAACTCTAGTCTGGTTGAATGCCCGCGTCATCATGGCGATAATGTGGAATCGATCAACGACAATTTCTGCGTTTGGAAACATTTCCTTAACGATATCTTTATAGTAACTATTGAGATCCAGAGTTACGGTTTGAACCCGTTTTCGGGTATTGATATGGAAT
>NZ_AZGJ01000142.1 GCF_001436395.1 Secundilactobacillus malefermentans DSM 5705 = KCTC 3548
ACAATTATTGACCTTTACCAAACGGCCATACGTTGGCTGGAAGTTATTAATGCAACAAGAAAAGGAAGTCAAAATCGAGCTTAAATATACGCTGATGATTCATGATGATAGCTTAGAAAGTCTAGAACACGTTGATCAAGGTCTACTAGAAAAGTATTCACCAACCGAGCAGCAAAAGATTACTCGCGCAGTCAAAGATTTGCGAACAATCATGGCTGTTAAGCAAGTTATTCAAACCCAATACCAGGAAGTTTTAAGAAGAGCCTTTCCTAACGGCAATTTTAATGAATTACCAATGATTAAACAGGAACAAGCCTATACAGCCGTGATGTACTATGATCCTGTTTTAAAGCCATGTCAGGCTGAAACAATTGAACAGTGGCAAGCAAACCCACCACAGGTGTTCAGTCCCCAAGA
>NZ_AZGJ01000143.1 GCF_001436395.1 Secundilactobacillus malefermentans DSM 5705 = KCTC 3548
AACAGGATTTGACAGAGAGCCACATTTTCACTAATCTATTTAACTAAATGGCGATAGAAATTCGTATTCGTTGCGCGCATGTATGGCACAAGCCAAATGAAGCCGATACCCAATGTTATCCCGCTTAAAATGGCCCATCCTAGATAACTAAGTTGTAACACAAAATACTCGCCTTTATGGCCGTTCATCAGCGCCCGACTCTTGGTAATGCATTCGAGGTAGCGAACATCAGGATTTCCGCTATCGACAGAATCCTTATAGATTAAGTAAGCCTGTGAGTATGCGATGGACTTAATAATTCCTGGAATAATCAAAAGAAGCGTCCATAAAAACGTAAAAATGTAGGCCCAAATTGCAAGAACAAATTAG
>NZ_AZGJ01000144.1 GCF_001436395.1 Secundilactobacillus malefermentans DSM 5705 = KCTC 3548
CTCTTGACTAATCGTAGAAAAAAACCAAGTCCGAATGGACTTGGTTCAATAATCAAGTTAATGATTATTTAACAACTTTAGTTGTAGCAGTGCCTGAAACATTGTAGGTTGCTGAAATAGTTGCTGGAGTATCCTTTTTAGTTGCAAGGTCACGTAAACTGTTAGTATTCAAGGTAGCAGTACGACCATCCCTTAAAGTAATAGAGTTTGCACCAGCGGCAGTTAAAATTTGAACCTGTTGAGCAACAGTGATAACTGAGCCTGTCTTGATGTTAGCTGCTTTAACAGCATCATTTAATGCAGTTTGTAAATCAGCATTTGATGAGTTCTTAGCATTAGTCCCAAATTGCAAGAACAAATTA
>NZ_AZGJ01000145.1 GCF_001436395.1 Secundilactobacillus malefermentans DSM 5705 = KCTC 3548
GATGGCTACTGATTTAGTCTTAAAGACCCTTGAAAGCGCGGTTAAAAATCGAACCATTACTGGGGACCTGATTATCCATACGGATTTAGGATCACAGTATACCAGCGATGATTACAATCAACGTTTAACTGAGCTACATATCCGCCACTCATACAGCCGTAAGGGTTGTCCGTATGATAATGCGCCAATGGAATCCTTTCACGCTTCCCTCAAAAAGGAATGTGTTTATCCAGTGCCGGTCTTTGAAGATTATGAAACTGCCGCTGCCGTCCTTTTTGAATATGTGCATGCTTTCTACAATAGGAAGAGAATTCATAGTTCACTGGGCTACCAGACCCC
>NZ_AZGJ01000146.1 GCF_001436395.1 Secundilactobacillus malefermentans DSM 5705 = KCTC 3548
CAGTCTAGTCGATAAATATTGCAACATTTCGCAAGCCACACGACAGAAAATATTCATGCATTTGCAGGACGACCGGACTCAGGCCAGCATCGCCTTAGATAATTGTGTATCACCAAGTACAATTTGTCGCTATTTAGATAATTACGATGATTTATTCCGCCGGAATTATGATTACTTACCAGAGCATTTAGCGATGGATGAAGTTCGCGGTGTTGGTGGTCAATTACACTTTATCTGTATTAACGGTGCCAGCAACCATGAAATTCAACAAATCTTGCCGGATCGCTATAAAAAAAGCATTATTGAGTACTTTAATA
>NZ_AZGJ01000147.1 GCF_001436395.1 Secundilactobacillus malefermentans DSM 5705 = KCTC 3548
TTATCACGTTTTCAACGTGGCGCACTAGCACAACTGGTCAATGAGGGGAATAAATCTTACCAAGTAATGGCTGACGCCTTAGGCGTCGCCAAAGCTACGATTAGCTATGAGTTGGACCGGGTTAAACCTTATGATCCAGAATTAGCTCAGCAAGATGCAGATCGCAAAAGGCGGAATTGCGGTCGTCGTTCGATGCTGACGGCAGCATTAGCGACTTTAATTACCAATCACTTACGATTAACCTGGTCACCAGAAACCATTGCGGCCGCTTATAACTTGAGCACTGCGTCAATTTATAATTGGCTTAATCG
>NZ_AZGJ01000148.1 GCF_001436395.1 Secundilactobacillus malefermentans DSM 5705 = KCTC 3548
CTGAAATTTTATTTTGATCTAGCTTACTTAAATGACCGATTTCTTTAAAGTTTAAACCGGCTTTGGGAAAGCGATAAATATTACCAAGATCGACCCAGGAAGGTTTCTTCAACCCAGCGGATTGCCAATCTTGAATCGGATAATATTGTTGCTTGATATAAGCCGACTTCTTTTCATACTGACTAGTAATTTTAAAAACCTCGACCGTCTGTTCTGATACCCGACGAATTAAAACTGATCGAGACTTGCCACCGTTAGTTTCTACAAAACTAACGTATAGGCTGACTAAGTCATTAGTCCTCATCTGGATC
>NZ_AZGJ01000149.1 GCF_001436395.1 Secundilactobacillus malefermentans DSM 5705 = KCTC 3548
CGCGCGTTTTATAATCAAGTTAGCCAATTAGATCCAGCTAATTGAAAAAATAAAAAACACCAAGACAAATCTCTGTTATCATTGATGTTCCAACACAAAAATGAAAGAGGTTATTGTCTTGATGCAAGAACAGAATACCACAGTCCGAGAAAAAGGTCACCACCTAACTTCATTTGAGCGCGGCAGAATCGCCACGCTACACAGCCAAGGATACTCTAACCGCGCAATTGCTAGAGTTATCGGCGTTTGTCATCAAACAATCAGTAATGAACTACGCCGTGGTGAGATCGACCAAGTTAAAAAAG
>NZ_AZGJ01000015.1 GCF_001436395.1 Secundilactobacillus malefermentans DSM 5705 = KCTC 3548
CAATATTTGGGGTTCACTTCATTATTAATATTGATCAAAACTCTTTTTTGACGGATAAATTCATCATAATCGTGTTCTTTTTTTCGCCATCAGGCAGTTGCATCTTCTCGGCTTTTAAGATTTCAAAGCCTGCGCGCTTATAGATATGAATTGCCGCGGCGTTTTCGGCGATGACCGTCAGCCATAATTTACGAAGCTTCGACGTCGTCTGAGCCCAATAAATTGCTTCATCGACTAACATACTCCCTAACCCTTGATTCCAAAATTCTTTTAAGACGCCAACTCCTAATTCCGCTTCTGCTTTTTTGGAATCTGTGCATTGCAGACTTACAACACCAATTAAACTGCCGTCAAAATCAGCAACAATCACCTGATCCAAAGGTGATTGATTAATAAGTTCCAATTGGTCACTTTCTTCTTGAACGGACAACATTGGAATTTGTTCATCAATGGTAATTGTTTCCGTTTCCGATTGAAGCTTATTGAGTAACTCAACTAAGGCTGCTGCATCAGCGCTTTCCACTCCCCGCGCAGTCACTTCTTCACTCATTTGAATGTACCAATTTTTGACTGATTTCTTCAAATCTGGAGCCATTTGGTTTTAAAATTAGTTTTCGGTCATTCTCTGCCTGATCATCCTCACGTAAAAAAACAATTCTCAAGTAATTTTCTGGTAAATCTTCATTGATAAACTTCGACCACTCAACAACGTTAACCCCATCGCCATTAAAATACTCATCAAGTCCAAGTTCATCAGCGCCGCCTTCTTCAAGACGGTAAGCATCCATATGGTACAGTGGCAATCGCCCCTCTTGATATTCGCGAATAATTGTAAAAGTAGGACTTTTGACGTTTTTCTTAATGCCAAGACCACTCGCTAATCCCTTCGTAAAGGTCGTTTTTCCAGCGCCAAGATCTCCGTCTAGTAAAATTAAATCCTTTGCCAACAGGAATGGTGCGAGTTTTTTCCCAAGCTCAAATGTCTGTTCTGAATTTGTTACTTCAACTTCATAATCCAAATTATCTTCCTCCAAAATTAAAAATAGCCTCCCAAAAGAGCGCCTTTTGAGGGACTATCTTAAAATTTATGCATCAAAAGATTGCGCAGCAGTGATAATGGCAACTTTATATACATCCTCTTCATTTGCACCACGTGAAAGGTCAGAGACAGGCTTATTTAGTCCTTGTAAAATAGGACCAATAGCTTCAAATCCGCCAAAACGCTGTGCAATTTTATAGCCAATATTACCTGATTGTAGTTCAGGGAAAATAAATACGTTAGCATGTCCAGCTACCTTAGAACCGGGAGCTTTCTTTTCGCCAACTGATGGAACGAAAGCTGCATCAAACTGTAGCTCGCCATCAAGCGCCAAATCAGGGGCTTGTTCATGTGCTAATTTAGTTGCTTCTTCAACCTTAGTGACCATTTCACCCTTTGCTGAACCCTTAGTTGAGAAGCTAAGTAATGCAACCTTAGGATCGATACCAAAGACCTTAGCAGTGTGGGCACTTTCAATGCCAACCTCTGCCATACCTGCAGCATCTAATTCAATATTAATGGCACAGTCAGCAAAGACGTAACGTTCTTCACCCTTTTGCATAATAAAAGCACCACTAATTCGTTTAACGCCGGGCTTTGTTTTGATAATTTGTAAAGCAGGACGAACGGTGTCCCCGGTTGGATGATTAGCACCTGAAACCATGCCATCTGCTTTATCCATATAAACAAGCATCGTTCCAACATAATTAGGATCTTCAAGCATTTTTTTGGCCTGATCTTCAGTGTTCTTTCCGTGACGACGTTCTACCAATGACTGTAACATTGCATCATCAGCAGCCACCTTAGGATCCACCACTTGTACCTTGCTTAAATCCCAACTATGACTTGCAGCAAGCTTTTTAACCTGTTCTGGGTCACCTAAAACAATTGGCGTTACCAAATCGTCTGCCGCTAATCTAACTGCGGCACCAACAATCCGTTCGTCTTCCCCTTCAGGGAATACGATTGTTTTCTTTTGCTTGCTAATCTTCTGCTTTAACCCATCAAAAAGTTCCATGTACAAAGCCTCCACTAAATAATATTTCTCAATCTCTCTTATAGAAATAGCTTGGACTCACTTGTCAGATTGCGTTAATTCAACGTGTTCTGGCAATTGCCAATCAATCGGCGCTTCTCCCATTGATTTTAAGGCGATATTCGTCTTAGAAAATGGTTTTGAGCCAAAGAATCCACGATTTGCCGAAAGCGGACTCGGATGGACCGATTCAATGACAATGTTCGTCTTGGTATCAATCAACTTAATCTTATTTTGAGCTGCCCTTCCCCACAAGATAAAGACCACGGGTTCCGAGCGTTGAGACAAAGCTTGAATCGCAGCATCAGTGAGCTGCTCCCATCCCTTACCTTTATGCGAAAACGCTTGACCATTTCGCACGGTCAACACTGAATTCAGTAAGAGCACTCCCTGCTTCGCCCATTTTTCCAAATAACCATGATTAACTGGTTTGATTCCAAGATCTGACTCTAATTCTTTATAAATATTTCGCAAAGATGGGGGAATTTTTTCGCCAGGTAAAACTGAAAAACTTAAGCCATGAGCTTGATGTGGTTCGTGATATGGATCCTGACCCAAAATAACGACCTTTACCTGACTATATGGCGTCCACTCGAAGGCTTCAAAAATTTGAAACATATCCGGATGAATATCATAATTCTGATACTCTTCCTTTAAAAACGCATGCAATTTTTGATAATAAGCTTTCTCAAATTCCGGCTGAAGTACTTCCCACCAGTCATTATGAATAAACGGTTTCATTCCCAACACCTCAAGGTTTATTCTATCATAATTTATCACGAAATAACATTAACGGATTTATTTCTCCGTTCATGATAAACTGTCTTTAGTAGTATTATTAAACTAGAAACGAGGGATCTTATGCGCAAGCTTTATATCAATCAATCTAGTTTGAAAACGCAAGAATCTGCTGTTGTCCGAGATGAACAGCGTCAATCCATTTATTTGTTAATCGGTAAATGGGGAATAGCTGCTGATTCCATTTCTGCTTACAATATGCACGGTGGTTTAGTAGCCGAATTAAAACAACTTTCAACTGGCCTATTTCCTAAGTTTGATTTGTACGCTTACCAGCATAAAGTTGGAACAGTTTCTAAACATATTGCCTTCCAAAACGAACTAACCTTTGTTCATGGCTTAAATTGGGTTATAGTCGGAAATCAGCTTAAGGGCGATTATAAGATTTACCATGGATTGAACCTTGTTATGTCTGTTAAATCAGGCGAATATAATGGTAGCCACAATTATAAGGAGCTCGTAATCTCCGAGATTGAAGATGAACCCGTTTGCGTTTGTCTTGTGGCAATCCTTGATCACTGGGCTCACCGTAATCAGCCTTTAAAAAATAGAATAGCATCTCGTCTGAATCCCGGGACAAATTTGGGTCAAGTTCAATATCGAATTACCTCTTGTTCAGATGAAGACCATAAAAAATAGTCATTCGACTTTATCGAATGGCTATTTTTTTACACGTTCATAACTTTGCTCAAAAAATCTTGCGTCCGGGTATTTTGTGGATGATTAAACACCTCATCCGGCGTACCAATCTCTTGAATTTTACCGCCATCCATAAAAGCCACTCGGTCGGCCACTTCTTTAGCAAATCCCATTTCGTGAGTAACGACAACCATCGTCATCCCGTTTGTCGCTAAATCCTTCATGACGGCAAGTACATCGCCAACCATTTCAGGATCCAAAGCACTCGTTGGCTCATCAAAGAGCATAATCTCTGGTTCCATTGCTAAAGCTCGTGCGATGGCCACTCGCTGCTCCTGTCCACCAGATAGCGAAGCAGGCTTCACATCTGCCTTGTCTGATAGTCCAACCTGATCAAGCAAGCGCACAGCACGTTTTTTGGCATCAACTTTTGTTAATTTTTTTAGTTGAACGGGTGCCAGCATAATATTCTCAATCACTGATAAATGTGGGAACAGATTGAAATGCTGAAAAACCATGCCGATATTTTGTCGGACCTTATTTATATCGGTTTTTTTATCCACAAGATTGTATCCATTGATTTCAATGATGCCAGAATTTATTTGTTCAAGGCCGTTCAAACACCGCAATAAAGTTGATTTTCCTGAACCAGAAGGTCCAATCACACAAACAACTTCTTTGGGAGCAACTTCTAAATTAATGCCACTTAACACCTCATTGTTGCCATAACTTTTATGGAGTTCTTTAACTGATACCTTTAACTGTTCGTTCATACTTGTGTCCTTCTTTCAACCCAGTTGGATAGCCAAGTGAGCAACGTAATGATAACAATATAGATAATCGCAATTATCGTCCAAATTTTGAACCCTTCCATATTTCTTGAAATAATCACTGTTCCTGTTTCGGTTAATTCAAACAGGCCAATAACGGAAAGAATTGACGTGTCCTTTAAAGTAATGATGAACTGGTTTACAAATGATGGCACCATAATCCGTAATCCTTGAGGCATGATAACCCGTCTCATTGCCTTTCCATATGGTAAGCCTAACGACCTTGCAGCTTCCATTTGGCCCTTATCCACAGCTAGGAATCCACCCCTTACAAACGCACCGGTATAGGCCCCTTCGTTAAGCGTTAATGCAATTATTCCGGCGACTAGCGCAGGTATCTTATTTCCAGTTAGGTTGGGAAGCCCAATATAAATGAAAAATGCTAGAACCATGAGTGGCATCCCTCGGAAGAGATAAATAATGACTGCCGCTATGCCCTTTGCAATCCGATTTGGAATAACACCCAAAACTCCCAGAATAATTCCTAAGATTGTCGCAAAGAAAATTGAAACAACTGTTAATTCAAGCGTTAGAACTAAACCATGTAATAGAGCTGCTCGATTCGTTTTAACTAACCCAATGAAAGTTCTGCTAGATTTTGAATCAGTCGTTAATTTAGATTTCTTTGATGAAAGATATCGATCAACGATTTTTTTGTACGTGCCATCCTTTTTTGCTGCCTTCAGCCCTTTATTGAATTTGCTAAGAAGTAAGGCGTTCTCACCTTTCTTCACGGCAAAACCGTACTTACCAGCTTGCTGAGGCTTCGTGACAATTTTAAGCCCATCTCCATTTTTAATTCCGTAAGCCATCACAGGATAATCTTCAAAGCATGCAACTGAATTGCCAACTTTAACATCATTATACATGGTATTCGAATCGTTAAAATACTTAATTTTAAACCCATATTTAGACTGCAATGATTTCCCATATTCTGCAGCCGTTGTTCCTGTTTTTAAAGCCACTGTTTTGCCCTTTAATTGCTTATATGTTTTAATTTTACTTTTCTTACCAACAGCCATTACTTCTCCTGAAGAATAATACGGTTCGGAGAAATCAAATTGTACTCGTCGTTCACTGGTAATATTCATGCCGGCAATAACGCCATCCACTTGTTTTGCCTCAAGTGCTTGTACACATGCGTTAAAGCTCATTGGCTTTAATTTGTATGTAAAATGCTCCTTCTTTGAAATTTCCTTCAATAAGTCCATATCGATTCCTCGATAACTACCATTATCTGCCCGAAATTCAAATGGCGCATAAGTTGCATCTGTTGCAATCGTATAATTAGGCTCGCTAGCGGCAGAAACCTTTTGGGCATTACCCATTACCAGCCATACGAGTGTCAAACAAAAGCTTAAAATAATAACCCAATATTTGCTTCTCATAAAACGACCTCATTTCTTGAAATGAATTTCATGTTATAAAACATAACATACATTTTGTGAAAATGCGATAGTTTTATTAAAATCAAATTAAAATATTGGACGTCATGTTAGGTTAAGTGCACAAAAAAAGCCATGAAAGTTATTTCATGGCTTAAATCATCAATAGTGCTTGAGAACTCTCGCAATTTGTCGATCTTGATCTCGACGCTTGATGGTTTCTCGTTTATCATACTCGTGCTTACCTTCGCCAACTCCTAACAAAACTTTGGCAAAACCCTTTTTCAGATAAACTTTAAGGGGAACAATGGTAATCCCTTTGTCCATTGTCATCGTTCCGAGCTTTTTAATTTCTTTCTTATGGAGCAACAACTTTCGATTTCGCAACGGATCGTGATTGAATCGGTTTCCCTGATCATATTCACTAATGTGAACATTTACGAGCCAGGCCTCACCGTTTCGAATCTGTGCAAACCCATCCTTTAAATTAAGTCGTCTCTCACGGGCAGACTTAATTTCAGTACCAGTCAAAACAACGCCAGCCTCGACAGTTTCTAAAATATTATAATCGTGCCTGGCCTTCTTGTTTTGAGCTAATACATTGTCATCATTTTGTTTCGTTTTCTTTTTTGCCAAATTCGTCACCTCGATATAAATGGATGCGACGCTTTATTTTCGCCGACCTTGATTAGATCCGTTTCGATTAGATCTGCTTTTATCATTTGGTCGATTATTTCCGTGCTGTGCGGAATGTTGATTACTTGAATGTGACTGACCCGGTTTGTGTGAACCACCATTACCACGTCTGGGTCCGCGCGAATGAGATGGGCGCTTTGGAAGTAAATCACTGGTTGGTGTTTCTTCAGGATTTACCAGATCAAAATCAACTGCACTCTGTTCCTTATCTACATTGACAACTTTAACCTTAACAGTTTGTCCGATTCGATAAGTTCGTTTTGTATTACGGCCAACTAGTGCCAGGTACTGTTCAACATACTCGTAGTAATCATCCTGCATTCTACTAATATGAACCAAACCTTCAACCGTGTTGTCCAATTCAATAAACATCCCAAATTTCATAACCGAGCTGATAGTGGCAACAAATTCTTCGCCAACGTGATCTGCCATGTATTCAGCTTTCTTCATGGCGTCTGTGTCTCGCTCAGCGTCAACCGCACGTCGCTCATTTTCTGAAGAACGAGTGGCAATTTCGTCAAGTAATCCACCATATTTTGCCTTAGATTGCTTGGTTATGCCATTTTCTTCATAGTAGTGAATTAGTCGATGAACCATAGTATCTGGATATCGTCGAATTGGTGACGTGAAGTGGGTATAAAAGTCCGCTCCCAATCCAAAATGTCCAAGCGATTGATCCGTATATCTTGCCTGCTTCAAACTGCGAAGCATCATGACGGAAACAACTGCCTCCTCAGGCTTGCCTGCAACCTGCTTCAAGATTCCTTGCATCGTTTTAGGACGTAAGTGAGCTGGATCTCCCTTGACGTTAACACCAAATGCCGTCAAGAACTCAAAGAAACTTTTAATTCGATCAGCATCTGGTGTTTCATGAACACGGTAAATGAACGGTGCCTTTGCTTGATCATAGTTCTGAGCGACTGTTTCGTTTGCGGCTAACATAAATGATTCAATCATTCTTTCAGCCAAACCACGAACTCGAAGCTTAATGTCGACTGCATGACCTTTTTCATCCACAATAATTTCTGCTTCACGGTCATCAAAGTCAATTGCGCCACGGCGCTTACGATGCTTATACAAGATTTTGTGTAAAGCACCCATTGTTTCAAACATTGGTACTAATTCAGCGTACTCATCTCTGGTTTTGTCATCATGGGCTTCAAGAATTTGGTTGACCGCTGTGTAGGTCATACGAGCAGTAGACTTCATCACACTTGGATGAATCCGGTGCTTAATGACGTTACCTTCTTGGTCAATCTCCATTTCACAACTCATACAAAGTCGCAAAACGCCTTCATTAAGCGAACAGATTCCGTTTGAGAGTCGTCTAGGCAACATCGGAATAACCCGATCCGTCAGATAAACACTGGTTCCTCGTTTGAATGCCTCTTGATCAAGCAGTGATCCCTCTTTAACGTAGTGGGAAACATCAGCAATATGGACGCCTAGATGGAAATTACCATTAGGCAGTTTCCAAGCCGTCACAGCATCATCCAAGTCTTTTGATGATTCACCATCAATCGTAACTAATTTTTGATCAGTGATGTCTTCTCTGCCGGCCATTTCTTCCTCAGTCACGTGATCTGGAATTGAATCTGCTTCCTGTAAAACATCCTCAGGGAATTCTGCTGGAATATCATGCGCATAGACAATCTGAAGAATATCAATTCCTGGATCGTCAACACTACCGATAACTTGATTTGCAACTCCGACCATAGCGAGTGGATGTTGACTATTAGGATATTCAGTAATATCTGCTGTCACAACTTCACCAGGTGTTGGCTTTAATCCAACGTCCGTTACATAGAACTTGAATCTCTTCAACTTCTTATCAGTAAGTCTTATTTGACCATAATACCCTTGGTCATCATCAGTCTTTTGAAATTCTCCCACAACATGATCATAGTGGTGAGTGATGATTTTCGTGACTTTTCCTTCTGGACCCTTGTCAGAATGGGGATCTGCACGACGCACAATCTCCATTTCGACTTCGTCTCCGTTAAGCGCACTAAGTGTATTGTCCGGTGCAATAAAGGCATCAGATTCAACTTCACTATAGGACACAAAGCCAAAGCCCTTATCATTACCATGAAAAATACCTGATAATACCAGAGCTGCAGGGTTTAGCTGAAATTTGCCAGTCCCCGTTACAATACTTTGCTTCTCACGTTCTAGAACGGCTAGCTCCTGAACAATTAACTTAAATGCCGCTGAACCATGATAACGTAAGGCATCTGAGATTTCTTCAACTGAGTAGCTTTTTTCTGGGTTATTTTGTAACAACCCGATTATTTGATTTTTTAAATTATTATCTTGCACTTTTTATTCCTCATCACTATAGATTGATTTCAGAAACTGACTTATGTCAGCCTCTAATTGTTTGTGTGCACTATTTACCGTTAATGCGTGTCCAGCCGTCTCGTACCACTTAAATGAGACGTCTGAATGATTAAGTTCCTCTGAAAGTAACTTACCACTTTCAGGACTCACCAACTCGTCAGCACCGCCCTGTGCCACAAAAGTTGGTTGTGAAATATCACTTAGATGTGCGGCAATATTTGCCGTTTCCGCATCAATTAATGCCAATTGATCCGGTAATTGTTGCCTGATTTGAGCAATTCGACCTAACTTTTCAGTTTCGTTTAGTTCCTGGGCGTTATATGTCATATCAGCGAGTCGATAAAATTCGTCTGAAATATCACTAAAACTTTCTGTCAAAACCGGTGCACTAAAAGATCCACCAGCAACTAACTGATTATCCATTTCTAGAGCTTTAATGGCGTACGCTCCGCCAAGTGAAAGCCCAAAAATGCTAATCGATTGATATCCTTTTTTCCTTAGATATTCAATCGCAGCCTTAACATCTTGCCACCATACGTTAGGGTCCCCAAGCCTCAAGATATCAAGCGGTTCCCCAGTTGAATGTCCCGTAAATAATGGTGCAAATACGGTATAATTCTCATGTTCCAACGTCCGAGCAAGTAATCGAACATCGTTTGGTCCACTTGCATATGCATGGAGTAGGATGACAGCCCTTGGTCCATGTTCAAATAAAAATGGTTTCTGTGCTTTAAACATCATCCTACTCCCTTACCTGAATATGTATAAAAAACCTCCTGTAATCAAATCACAGGAGGTTCAACTGACTAGTGTGAAGATAAATAAACCAATGCGAGTGCATCCACAAAGAAAACAATTCCAAGGACAGTTGTAACTTTCTGCATAAAAGCTTCAAAGCCTCGTGCTTTTTGTTTTGAGAATAACTCGTCTGCGCCACCGCTTAAAGCAGACATAGCGTCACTTTGTTTTGAAGGTTGCATCATAACGGCGATAATAATCAACACGCTCACAACTAACAAAATTGTCATTAATAAATTATACAAAGAAATGCCTCCTAGACATTGCAATAGGTCTGATAACACTGATACTAATCTATCATAAATAAAGGAAGAATTCCAGTATCAACTGCGTAAATTACGCTTACTGTACACCACGTTTTTTATAAATACGATCGGCTAACCCTAGGAATGCCAAAATACTAATTCCGATTAGCGATGTAAACTTGGTTAGTCTATTTTCACTGGTTTGTGGCAATTTTGATTTTTGACCAAGGCTCTGAGTTGCCGAATCATGATTACCTTCAACTGGTTCTTGGGTTGAAGATAGTGAATCATGATTTAAACTACTTTTAGCTTTCGTCTTTTTGTCAGTATTGCTATTTTTTGATTTTAATTGCTTTTTCTGATCTTTTTTGGTTAATTTTTTATTTGTTGTACCTAAAGTTGATTTGACTGATTTAGTTGGCTTTGAAATTGATGGGGTGAGTGGCTCCTGTTCCATTTTGTTGCTTGTCACATCGTTAGGTTTGAACTCTTTAAGGATTGAAATTTTGCGTTCCGGTTGGACTACTTCATTTTTCTTAACCTCTTCATTTGTTTGCGTGTCAGCATCAATGCCAAATACCTTATCCAAATTAGGTAGCTCATCTGTTTTCGAATCTGAATCAACTCCAGCTGGCTTGACCGAACCACCTGTTTGGACACCGGAATCAATCAATTCAACCTTGTCCGGTAATGTCGTTTGAGTGTCTTGATCAATGCTAGCAGGTTTGTCTGATTCTTTTTCTGAGCTAGTTTCATCATCTTTTTCATCAGGTAAAACAGGCTTCGTAATTTCCGCTATAAGGTCACCTTTATCTTTATCGTCCTCTGATTCTTTCTTTGGCTCTCCAGCGAGTTTGTATCTCAGAACAATCACCTGGTTTGGATCAGAAATGATTCCCTTTTTACTGTCTGGATTTAATAGCTCATAGTTTGCCAATGATTCATCCGTCAGTTCATCAGTATTATATTTGCCACCCACCGTTGCCGTTTTAAATTTTGACTCGGGTTTGATGCCATCCTTGGCCTCAGTTCCATCATTTTGAATTAACTGATATTTAACGCTTGGTGTTGCAGGATTTCCATCGTAAAAACTACTATAGACTTGATCCTCCTTACTAGAGGTAATAAATATTGTGCTGGATTTTCTTGTATAATTTTTGATTTCCCCTAGAGGGTTATCCTGCTTTCCTGCTGGAAGATCCTTTTGGACTGAATCAAGTTGAATATCTTGCTTGCTCCCATCCGTGTTGACCACCCGTCCAACTGCATTCACCGTAACATGATACGTTTTTTCATCCGCATGAGCGTTGACCACCATTTGACTGAATGCACATGTTCCTAAAACCATTGCCGAAACTACTTTAAATTTATTCATAAAAAAACCTCCTTCGTAAGATTAATTACGAAGAAGGTTTCAAAAATCATCAAACTTTATTTATAAAGTTGATTATTTACTTTGAATAGCATCACGAGCTTGGTCGCTCAAGTTATAGAATGAGTTAACACCCTTATACTCTGAGACAGTACCAAGTTGATCTTCAATTCTCATTAATTGGTTGTACTTAGCGATACGTTCGCCACGACTCATTGAACCAGTCTTAATTTGGCCAGCATTCAAAGCAACAACTAAGTCAGAAATGGTTGTGTCTTCAGTTTCACCTGAACGGTGAGAAATGATGGCAGTGTAACCAGCTTCTTTAGCCATTTCAACAGCTTCAACTGTTTCAGTTAAAGTACCGATTTGGTTAAGCTTGATTAAGATTGAGTTTGCAACGCCCATCTTGATACCCTTTTCAAGGTAGTCCGTGTTAGTAACAAATAAATCATCACCAACGATTTGGACTTTCTTACCAAGACGATCAGTTGCCATTTGCCAGTCTTCCCATTCGTTTTCATCCAAAGGATCTTCGATTGAGATAACTGGATACTTGTCAACGATACTCTCAAGTAATGATACGAACTCATCAGCATTGTATGACTTACCGTCACCAACTAAGTCGTAAGTCTTTGTGTCTGTGTTGTAGAATTCTGATGCAGCACAGTCAAAGGCAATCGCAACATCTTTACCTGGCTTGTAGCCGGCACGTTGGATAGCTTCAACAAGAATATCAAATGGTTCCTCGTTATTCTTCAAATCAGGAGCAAATCCACCTTCGTCACCAACAGCAGTTGAGTAACCGCGTTCGTTCAAGATAGCTTTTAAGCTATGGAAAGTTTCTGCACCCATACGGATTGCTTCTTTAACAGAAGGTGCACCAACAGGCATGATCATGAATTCTTGGAAATCAACCTTGTTGTTGGCATGCTTACCACCATTGATAACGTTCATCATTGGAGTAGGTAATACATGGCCATTAAAGCCACCTAAGTAGTTATATAATGGTGTTTCTAGTTCGTCAGCGGCTGCACGAGCGGCTGCAAGTGAAACACCTAAGATTGCGTTTGCACCGAGCTTACCCTTGTTAGGCGTACCATCAAGCTTGATCATGGCCTTGTCAATTGCAACTTGGTCAGTTACATCGTAACCCACAATTTCTTTTGCGATAATGTTATTAACGTTGTCAACGGCCTTCGTAACACCCTTGCCGCCAAAACGATCTTTGTCGCCATCACGTAATTCAACAGCTTCATGTTCACCAGTAGATGCACCAGAAGGAACGATTCCACGGCCCATAGCACCAGCTTCAGTATATAATTCGACTTCAACGGTCGGATTGCCTCGTGAGTCTAAAACCTCACGAGCATAAATATCAGAAATAATTGACATTGTATTCTCTCCTTATGATTTTATTGCCTAACGGGAAAACATCCCGATTACCATTTTATAAGTTTACTACTGAACTTGCAATTATATTTTACTTATTTTTTATATTGAACTAGTTGTAAAAACGTTTTCTCATCCAAACTTGCGCCACCAGCAAGAACGCCATCAATATTGTCCTTATTCATGATGCCGGAAACATTTTCTGGATTGACGCTACCACCGTATAAGACACGTACTTGATTGGCAATTTCATCGCTGTAAATATCCGCAACTGTTTGCCGAATTAAATAACAACCATCCTCTGCTTGGTCAGCAGAAGCCGATTTACCACTTCCAATTGCCCAACTTGGCTCATATGCAATAATCAAGTGTTCAGCTTCTTCAGGACTAACTCCCTTTAGCGCTGCAGTAACTTGACTGACAACCCAATGAATATCTTCACCAGATTCTCGTCGGCCCATCGTTTCATCGCAACAGAGGATTGGAATCATCTTATTATCAAAAACCGCATGGACTTTCCGGTTAATAATATCATCTGTTTCATTAAAGTAGCGACGCCGTTCCGAGTGCCCAATAATGACATAGTGAAGTCCCATGTCTTTTAACGCCATTGGACTTGTTTCGCCAGTATAAGCACCCTCATTCTCATAATAACAATTCTCTGCAGCGATCTGAAGTCGGTCCCCAGTATTTGCGTCCATCATCGATTTTAACAAAATTGCTGGTGCCGCTATTGCCGTTTCAATTTCATTCGGAGCTGGCAGTTTATCGGTTACTTGAGTGATGAAATCAACTGCCTCAGTGACAGTTTTATTCATTTTCCAATTACCCGCAATGAGTGGTATCCGCACGATATAACTTCCTTTCAAGAAGAAATTTAGTTTACTTGCTCATTCTACCGAAAACGCTTTACTTAATCCAGTCATATATAAAAACCAGACCTACTTATCGTAAGTCTGGTTTGAAATTACTTTTCGCTAATAGCAGCAATACCTGGTAAAGTCTTACCTTCAAGGTATTCAAGTGATGCGCCACCACCGGTAGAAATATGAGTTAATTTATCAGAAACGCCAAGTTGTTGAACGGCAGCTGTTGAGTCTCCACCACCAACAATTGTAGTAGCGTTGCTTAAATCGCCCAAGAACTTACCAATTTCAAGAGTTCCTTCAGCATAGTTACTCATTTCGAACACACCCATTGGGCCGTTCCAAACAACTAACTTAGCATCCTTAAGAACGGCCTCAAAGTCTTGAACTGACTTTGGTCCAATATCAAGTGCCATGTAGCCATCAGGAATATCGCCTTCAACTGTCTTGCTTGGAACATCATTAGAGAACTTTTCAGCAACAATTGAGTCGACAGGAAGAACTAATTTATCGCCAGCTTTGTCCATAATTTGCTTAGCAAGGTCAATTTTGTCTTCTTCAACTAATGAATTACCAATCTTCATACCCTTTGCAGCATAGAAGGTGTAAGTCATTCCGCCACCAATAATTACTTTATCAGCTTTGCTTAATAAGTTGTCAATGACTCCGATCTTATCGGAAACTTTGGCACCACCAAGGATAGCGACAAATGGATGCTCGGGATTTGATACAGCTCCACCAATAAACTTAATTTCTTTTTCCATTAAGAAACCGGCAGCAGTTTGACCCATGTTTGAAGCAATACCAACGTTTGATGCATGGCTACGGTGCGCAGTTCCAAAAGCATCGTTGATAAATACGTCACCCAATGAGGCCCAGTACTTACCTAACTCAGGATCGTTGCCAGATTCACGTTTAACGTATTCCCCGTCTTTAACATCTTCAAAACGGGTGTTTTCAACAACGAGAACTTCGCCGTTATTCATCTTATTAATTGCGTCTTCCAACTGTTTGCCTTCAGTAACGGGAACGAAGGTAACTGGCTTGTTTAAAAGATTTGATAATCTTTCTGCAACTGGACGCATTGAAAGTGACTTCTTGTCATCTTCCTTTTTGATTCGGCCAAGATGAGAGAAAAGGACAGCCTTACCACCATGTTCGATAACATAGTTAATGGTTGGTAATGCAGCTTGAATTCGGTTATCGTTACCGATAACGCCGTCTTTAATTGGGACATTAAAGTCGACACGCATTAAAACTTTTTTGCCTTCTAAGGCTAAATCAGAAACAGTTAATTTTGCCAATTGAATGACCTCCAAAAAAATTGATAGTTATTATTCTAATTATTAAAAAAGCGGAGAAGTTACCTCCCCCACCTTTCCAATTTGATTACATTATTAAATTAAAGAGTTGCAAACTTCAACAATGTACGAACCATGTTGCAAGTAAAGCCCCATTCGTTGTCATACCAAGCAACAGTCTTAACTAATTGAGTATCACCATTAGTTGTTACTTCAGTTTGAGTTGGGTCAAATACTGAACCATGATCGTCATCGATGATATCAGTAGAAACGATTTCGTCTTCGTTCCAGCCGTATGCATCGTTGTTAAGTGTATGCTTCTTCATAGCACTGTTGATTTCATCAGCAGTAACCTTCTTGTCCAATACAGAAACAAGTTCAGTCAAAGAACCGTCAACAACAGCAACACGTTGTGCATGTCCTTGTAACTTACCCTTTAATTCAGGGATAACCAAACCGATAGCCTTTGCGGCACCAGTTGAGTGAGGAATCGTGTTAATGCTTGCAGTACGGTTGTTACGCATCTTTTTGCCTCGAGGGCCATCAAGAATTTGTTGAGTAGCAGTGAAGGCATGAATAGTCGTCATTGTACCAGCTTTAATTCCGAAGTCTTCGTTCAAGAAGTATGCCATAGGTGCTAAACAGTTAGTGGTACATGAGCCAGCAGAAACGATCTTGTCGCCTGCTTCAAGTGTATCCAAGTTAACACCAGCAACAACTGTACGAACATCGCCAGCAGGTGCTGAAACTAGTACACGCTTTACGCCAGCGTCAAGGTGAGCTTGTGACTTTTCTTCTGAAGTGTAGAAACCAGTACATTCAAGAACAAAATCAACGCCATCATTCTTAACCCAAGGAATGTTCTGTGCCTTTGGTTCAGCATATACAGGATATTCCTTTCCATCAACAACAATACCCTTGTCCGTTGATGAAACTTCGCCTGGGAAACGACCATGTGTTGAATCATACTTTAATAAGTAAGCCAACATTGATGGGGTTGTCAAGTCGTTAATTGCAACGACTTCAATTTCGTCAGAGTGTAGTTGGTGGATTCGCTTGAATGCTAAACGGCCAATCCGTCCAAAACCATTAATACCAATTTTTACAGTCATACTAAGATTTCCTCCTTAGGAAGTTAGAAAATATTATTTTTAAAAAGTAACACAAATGATATAGTATCACTTTTTTAAAATCGTGTCAGCAGCTCCTTCATCCGTGATTAACCACGTCTGTTTCGGAGCAATTTTTGCATATGCCTGAATTGCCGCGGCTTTTTGGGGGCCACCAGCAACAGCAAGTACAAAATCCATTTCGGCAAGATCCTCAAGTTGAAGACCAATTCTTGGTAACTTATAAACTATTTGACCACTTTTATCAAAAAAGTACCCAAAAGCCTCTCCAACCGCTTGCCTTTTTTTCAGCGTTTCAATTAGCTCAGGCGACATTTGTCGCCGTTTGGCCATTTGAATTGCTTCACCAATACCATGAATTACAATGTTACTGGACTTAATAAGTTTCATCACATCTCTTATGCCCGGATCCAATCTCAAAGAGTCAATTGCTTCCTGACTAATTGATTCAGGTATAAATAGTGAATGATATTGACTACCCGTTTGTTCCGCCATTTTAGCGCTAATGGTGTTCGCCTGCAGTGCAGGTGCTTCACCAATTCCACCACGAGCCGGGACAAAAGTTAGTTCCCGATTTCGAGCCAAAGCCGGGGTTAAACACTCAGCAACGCTGACCATTGTCGACCCACCCATAACCGAAACAACGGACGGTCCTAACGGCAACTCATCTTGCAACAAGTCGCTTGCGGCCTTTCCCATCGCTGAAAGCACTTCTGGCTGAGTATCTGCATTACCAGATACTATCAAGCACCGTGCAATTCCAAGACAGGATCTTAATTGCTCTGCTCTGTGTTTTCGACCCAACAACAAATCAATTGTTCCTTTTAACTTAGCCAGTACTTGTATGCCCTCGGAAGTTGTTTGCATCCCAATCTTATCGATTGAAATCAGATTGAACTCCTTGAGTAATTCGGTTTCGGTTCTCATGACTCGCTCAGTCACACGCATTTTTGTCGCTAGCGTTCTTCTACCGATGGGTTGAAAGCGACTGATTGCATCTAAAAATCGGTACCGGTTGATTAATTTATCCTGCATATCCGGGACAATCTTATTAAGCCACTGCCATTCTTCTTGCAAAGTTGTCAACTCCTCTAGTGGGACACAAAACGACCGTCCACGTCCTGAGGCGACCCATCATACCCAAAAAAATAAGGCAATGCCTTGTACCGTGGTGCTAATTCAACTTAGCATCCACACATTATATTAATCCAGATGCCCTATTTCGTCAATCACTTGTACTTAATTAATCGACTGGAGACTTCTTGAATTTTTATCCAGAATCAGTTATAGTTATTAAGGTATTTGAAACTATGCGCCCGTAGTGTAATGGATCGCACGTAAGATTCCGGTTCTTGAAATGAGGGTTCGATTCCCCCCGGGCGCATTACGTTTATTACTTATCTAAATTGATTCATATTCTGCATTGTGGAGTCGGGAAAATATTCCGACTCTTTTTTAAACTTCTCTTTTATCCTTCAACTGCACTTTGCAGATAATTATGGCAATCCTTTGACTTTTAATGCTCAAATCAGCCATAATATAACAGATGCAAGGTTCAGTTCATTTTGTTTGACCTTAATTGACCTTAGCGTTAAACTACTTTTATTAGTTAATAAGACTAATTTTTACATGCTTATAAGGAGGCAACACAACTATGAATTTAGTCCCAACAGTTATCGAGCAATCGTCACGTGGCGAACGTGCTTATGATATTTACTCAAGACTTCTCAAGGATCGAATCATTATGTTATCAGGTCCAATCGAAGATGATATGGCAAATTCAATTATTTCCCAGTTACTCTTCTTGGATGCACAAGATTCAGAAAAAGACATCTATCTTTACATCAATTCCCCTGGTGGTGTTGTAACATCAGGACTTGCCATCTACGATACAATGAATTTCGTACAGGCTGATGTTCAGACCATCGTCATGGGTATGGCTGCTTCAATGGCTAGTGTGCTTGCTACTTCTGGTGCCAAGGGCAAACGTTTTGCATTGCCTCATTCAGAAATTTTGATTCATCAACCTTCTGGTGGCGCACAAGGGCAACAGACTGAAATTGAAATTGTTGCTGAAGAAATCCTGAAGACTAGAAAATTAATCAACAAGATTTTAGCTGACAACACTGGTCAGTCACTTGAAACCATTAACAAAGATACTGAGCGTGATCATTACTTAACCGCACAGGAATCTGTTGAATATGGTTTAATTGATAGTATTATGACGAGTAGCAAGGATCGTAAATAATAATCATTAGGTCGATCATTAAGTGATCGGCTTTTTTTGAGGTGATAGATATGGATATTAGCAAAATTGATGTAACTAAAGTCAATTCCGCCAATAGTATCGTTATTGGTAATCCCAACACCACCAAAACCGTGGTTGAGTATCTTAATCTGCGCTGCCCTTGGAGCAAGTTGTGGTTTCAAAAGAATGATAGTGTTTTGGCCACGGCCGTTTCATCTGGCAAGGTTAACCGGCATATCAAGCTCCTCAATAAGTTTAAAGAGCCATTAAAAAAAGGAAATATTGTCCATCAATACATTCCAAGCGATCCATTAATGGCCTATCTTTTAATAAAATCTGTTTTTGATAATCAAGAACAGTGGAAGAGCCTCGATGATGCCGAAATTCCTTACTATTTAGAATCGGAGCTACACCTCCACCACCAGCAGAATGCTAAGATGCTAGCCAATATTGTGACGGAAGCAGAAGAAACGCATGTCCAATTCGTTCCCTCTATTGTTGTTGGGCACCATGTTTTTGATGAGTCTATTTCACCTGAAAATTTATCAAAATTATTAAACTAAAAAGCAGGATCAACTGAAGTTCATTCAGTTGGTCCTACTTTTTATGCACTAATTTCATGTTGCCGTAAGTCATCTGCAAATTCAGTAATCTTCTTTAATCGATGATTAATGCCTGATTTAGAAATAACCCCGCTCGGAATTAAGTTGGCTAATTCCTTTAAACTAACTTCTTTATGAGTTAATCGAATTTCAGCAACTTCCCGTAATTTAGGAGGTAATTGATCTAATCCAACTGTTGCTTCAATAAATCTGATGTTTTCAATCTGTTGACTTGACGCGTTAGCAACTTTATCCATATTGGCGTTTTCACAGTTCACTAACCGATTTACTGAGTTTCGCATATCCCGCATAATTCGAATATCTTCAAACTTTAGCATCGATTGTGTGGCCCCAATCAACGAAAGAAAGTCAGCAATTCTTTCGCCCTCTTTTAGATAGGTAATATAGCCGCTACGCCGATTAGTGATTCGGGCATTCAAACCATACCGATTCATCATTTCCATAATCATCTGATTATGTTCCTCGTATAATGAATAGATTTCCAAATGATAACGGGAAGTTTCAGGATTATTGACTGATCCCCCCGCCAAAAAAGCACCCCGTAAATAAGATCTGACTTGCGCGTCGTTTTTCAAAAGGTCACTGGGCACCTTTTCAGCAATTTGTGTCCCATCAAAAATTGATAAGTCCTCAAGAACTTCCTGATTCCCAGTTTTCACTCGGACAATGTATAAGTTATTCTTTTTCAACTTCATCTTTTTTCGAACGATGAGCTCACTTTCTAGCTCATAAAATTGTTTCAATAGCTGATAAATCCGCCTTGAAATGGCCGGATTTTCAGTTTGGATATTCAAAACAAATGCATGATTTTGCAAAGTTAATGAGCCATTCATCCGAATTAAAGCCATTAACTCTGCTTTTGCATTCTCTCTGTGAACTGACAATGTCGTCAGTTCCTTTTTAACTTCACTTGCATAAGACATTTTGTCACCTCCAGGCACTATCTCGCCAACTGGGTTGCCCCAATAAATTTACTAATTCTGCAGTAACCTGGTCTCCATTATGGAATGCACCATTGTCCCGTAATTCCAAAAAGTCATCAGAAATAACGCGACATCCCTGTTCCTTTAGCCCTTTGAAATCATGGGTTACCTCTTTAGACATTTCATTCCAACGCTGATAATCAATATATTCATCTGGAACCTTTTTGGTGTTAACAAGAACCGTATCTACAAATCTATCGTGTAAATGTTCATGCAACACCCGAATATGGTCCGCATCAGAAAAGTTTTCAGTTTCGCCCTTTTGGGTCATAATATTGCAAATATAAACAACCTCGGCCTGCGTTTTCTTAACGGCATCGCCTACATTACTGATCATTAGGTTAGGTAAAATACTGGTAAACAAGCTACCTGGGCCAAGTACAATCTGGTCAGCATCCATAATGGCATCAATAACTGGTTGCACAGCTTCTGGCTGCTTGTCCTTGTGTAATCGTGAGGATACCCATACCCGTTTGATAAGTTTATGAGCCGCTGAAATTTCCGATTCTCCCGTAATAGTGGTGTCGTCAGCAAATTCAGCATTTAGCTCCAATGGCTCATCTGCAGCCGGATAAATATGTCCATCCACTTTCATCATGCTAGAAAGTTCTTGAACGGCATCAAAAATACCATTTTTCATTTCAGATAGCGCCGCAATAATTAAATTACCAATCGCGTGACCTGCGAAAAATTGGTCCTTACTGTTAAATCGATATTGAAAAATATCAAGATAGAGTTGTGGCAATTTAGATAGCGCAGCCATGACGTTCCGAATATCTCCAGGTGGGACAACGTTCACATAGTTGCGAATGACGCCAGAAGAACCACCATCATCTGCCACCGTCACGATTGCCGTAATATCAACATCCTGATCCCGCAAACTTTTTAAAATAACTGGTAGTCCTGTTCCACCACCGATAACGACTATTTTTGGTCGGTGCCACTTATTTCCATTTAACATTAATGCTTGGCACCTCCTTGGCTTTTTTCGACATCTCGATGGGATGTATGAACTGGATATTTGTCTCCCAGTGCCTCAGATAGTCGTTCAACCAACGCAACTGACCGATGTTGACCACCTGTACAACCTATGGCGACCGTTAAACTTGTTTTTCCTTCTTTTTTATAGCCTGGCATCATAAATGATAATAATCCTAAGAAACGCTCATAAAATTCAGTCGTCTCCGGCTGTGCCATCACGTAATCGTATACCGGCTTATCCTGACCCGTTTTACTGCGTAGTTCTGGAATATAGTATGGATTCGGTAAAAATCGAACATCCATCACGATATCCGCATCAATTGGAACCCCGTATTTAAATCCAAATGACATCATTTCAATGTGAAATGGTGTATCAACATTTGCTTCAAAACTACGGAAAATTTCTTCACGTAGTTCCTTAGGTGCAAGATTACTGGTATCAATCACAAATTGAGCTGATTGCCGAACTTGTGCTAATAAATCACGTTCTTTTTTGATTCCCTCAAGTACTCTTCCATTTCGGGCAAGTGGGTGAGCTCTTCTTGTTTCCTTATATCGAGAAACTAGCTCTTCATCAGAAGCGTCCAAGAAAATGATTTTTGCACCATTATCTTGTGACAAATTCCCTAGCGTTTCAATGACATCCTTATAAAAGGCTCTGGATCTCAAATCAATCGCAAGTGCAACCTTGCTAAGCTTCCCTGATTCCTTAACTAACTCAAGAAACTTTGGTAAAAGCGAAGGCGGCATGTTATCAATACAAAAGAAACCTAAGTCTTCTAGTGAACGCATCGCAACCGTTTTACCGGCGCCACTCATTCCCGTAATAATTACTAATTGAAATTCTTTAGTCATAGTCAGTCTCCAATGTACCCAAAATGATGACAGCTAAAAATTCATACTATAACACTATAACATACCTGGTGTTTCATTTACAGCTAGCCCTTTCCAAACTAAAAGCCATAGTTAGTTAATTCTAACTATGGCTTTTATATTAACGTCTAGCAAACGCCAGAACAATTGCATTTATTCCAAAAATAACTAAATAACAAACGACTAAAATGTTAATTGAGAAAAAGGCAATCCAGGGATGAACGAAAAGCAAGATACCTGCAATTAAGCCTAAGACATCAAGTATGAGCGATAACCAGAAGAAATGGCTTCTAAGCTGACGTACATGGCTCACGACGATTAATCGTTCAATCGAGTCGAAGATAAACCAAATTCCAAATAGGTAACCCAACGTCACGATTGCACTTTGATAATCGAACAAAAAGATTAGTCCAATAATAATATCTAAAACGGCGAATACAAGTGCAACAACTGCTCGGCCATTCACGTAATCTCTCAACTTAGAGTAGCCAGCAAATGTCGTTAACCCACTTAGGATCGCCATAATTGCCATCAAAAGTGCAATTGCAATGGCGCTAACCTTTGGTGCCGTAAACAATCCAAACGCAACAACGATAAAGAGTATTCCAGTAATGAGCTCGTGCCAATCAAATCCCCAAGCTCTTCTATTCATGTTAAACAAACGCGTTTCCCCCTCTTCCGGGTAATATTTTATATGAAACTGGTTTCATAATACTGGTTTTTACTAATTTTCACAAGTTTTCGCCCAATTGACGCTAATTAACCAAAAAAAAATGACGGCTAATTCGCCATCATTTGAGTCTTACTGATTTTCAATTGTTCGCTTCGTATCTCTTTCAAGCACAGGCTTTAAATATTGACCTGTATAACTTTCCTTAACTTTGGAAATGTCTTCAGGCGTTCCAGTAGCGACAATTTGTCCGCCACCTTCACCGCCTTCAGGTCCTAAATCTATCAAATAATCCGCAGATTTAACGACATCCAAATTATGTTCGATAATAAGAATTGTATTCCCATTGTCGACGAGGCGTTGTAGAACAACCAATAGGCGCTTAATGTCATCCATGTGTAAGCCAGTCGTTGGTTCATCCAAAATATAGAAGTTCTTCCCATCGGCCTTCTTTTGTAGCTCGGCAGCTAATTTCATTCGTTGTGCTTCACCACCAGAAAGCGTTGTGGCTGGTTGGCCCATCTTAACGTAACCTAATCCAACGTCTACAATCGTCTGCAATTTACGACTAATTTTAGGAATAGCGCTAAAGAAATCAAGTGCTTCCGTTACCGTCATATCCAAAACTTCCGCAATATTTTTCCCTTTGTAGTCTACTTCCAATGTCTCGGAATTATATCGACTACCATGGCAAACTTCACATGGAACATAAACATCAGGTAGAAAGTTCATTTCAATTTTAAGAATTCCGTCTCCATGACACGCTTCACAACGGCCACCCTTGATGTTAAAGCTAAATCGGCCCTTTTGGTAACCTCGTAGCTTGGCTTCGTTTGTTTGCGCAAACAGCCCCCGAATATCATCAAAGACGCCCGTGTACGTTGCTGGATTACTTCTCGGCGTTCTCCCAATTGGGCTCTGATCAATATTAACAATTTTCTCAATATTCTTATAACCCGTGATTGTCTTATACTTCCCAGGCTTTTCAGAATTATGATTTAATTTTTGCGCCAATGCCCGTTTCAAAACAGAATTCACAAGTGTCGATTTTCCTGATCCAGATACGCCAGTAACCCCGATAAATTTACCTAGTGGAAAGTCTACCGTAATATTCTTGAGATTATTTTCAGAAACACCGGTCAGTTTAATTTTTTTGCCGTTCCCTTTTCGACGCTCTAGTGGAACGGGAATAAATTTCTTACCAGCTAGATATTGCCCAGTCAATGATTTTTTGACTTTCTCGACCTGTTTAGGTGTCCCAGCAGCCATCACTTCACCACCGTTTTCACCCGCACCGGGTCCAATATCAATTAGATAGTCCGCGGCAAGCATCGTGTCTTCATCATGTTCAACAACGACTAATGTATTCCCAAGATCGCACATTTTCTTAAGTGAACTAATTAACCGGTCGTTATCGCGCTGATGAAGACCAATTGAAGGTTCATCTAGAATATAAAGGACCCCAGACAGGTTTGATCCAATTTGAGTCGCCAAACGAATTCGTTGCGCTTCTCCACCTGATAGTGTTCTTGCTGAACGACTCAAAGTCAGGTAACTTAATCCAACATTTTCCAGAAAAACGAGTCGATCCCGAATTTCCTTTAAAATTGGCTTTGCGACAACTGAGTCCTGTTCACCAAAGGATAAATCATCAAAGTAGGATAACTCTTTACCAATCGCCAAATTTGATACTTCCGCGATATGCTTTCCATTCACCTTAACGCTTAAAGCTTGCGCATTTAACCGAAATCCATGACAAGTTTGACAAGTTAATTCACGCATGTATGACTGCATTTGATTTCGAGTGAAATCTGAACTAGTTGAGTGGTACCGACGATTAACGTTATTAATCACACCTTCAAATGGTGCTTCCGTATCTTTTACGCCACCAAAGTCACTTTGTAGATGAAAATGGAATACTTTTCCCTTCGAACCATACAAAGCAAACTCTCGATCTGATTCACTCAATTTCTTCCATGGTGTATTCATGTCGACGCCAAACTGTTCGCAAGCCTGTTCTAACATTTCCGGATAGTATTGTGAACTAGTTGGATTCCAGGGTGCAAGAGCTCCCTCACTTAACGTTTTCGTATCATCGGGTACAACAAGATCCTCATCAACTTCAAGCTTAATACCTAAACCATCACAATCGGGACATGCGCCAAATGGGGCATTAAATGAAAAGAGCCGTGGCTCCAATTCACCAACTGTAAATCCACACACCGGACAAGCATAATGTTCGGAAAAGAGAATTGGATCGCCATCAATTAAATCCGCCACTGCGTAACCGTCACTCATTCTTAATGCTGCCTCGAATGAATCAAACAGCCGCGAGCGAACGTTCGTTTTGACAACAATTCGGTCCACAACGACGTCGATTGAATGTGCCTTGTTTTTCTCCAAATCGATATCATTATCAATGTCGCGAACATCCCCATCAATTCTAACTCGAACAAATCCTTCACGCTTAATGCGCTCTAGGACTTTTTTGTGCTGACCTTTCTTTTGTCGCACAATGGGGGCTAAAATTTGAACTTTTGTACGCTCTGGCAACTGCAAAACTCGATCAACCATTTGTTCAACCGATTGACTTGAAATTTCAGTTCCATCGTTCGGACAAATTGGTTTACCAACTCGCGCCCACAATAAACGCAAGTAATCATTGATTTCGGTAACGGTTCCCACCGTTGACCGTGGATTCTTAGAAGTCGTTTTTTGATCAATCGAGATTGCTGGTGATAGGCCATCAATTGAATCAACATCTGGCTTATCCATTTGTCCCAAGAATTGTCGCGCATATGCCGAAAGACTTTGAACGTATCGTCGCTGACCCTCAGCATATAGCGTATCGAAAGCAAGTGAACTCTTTCCCGATCCAGACAACCCAGTCATGACGACCAACTTATTCTTAGGAACCGTCACATCAATATTCTTTAGATTATGAGAACGCGCTCCGTGAATGACAATTTCATCATTTGCCAATTATTATTCCTCCTACATTTACCGCTAGCATTTTACTGCTGTGCTTTTAGTTCCAGAATTGTGTCACGTAAATTTGCAGCATTTTCGAAATCTAAAGCCTTAGCTGCTTTTCGCATTTGACCCTCTAGCTGTGCTAACATTGCGTCTTGTTGTTTTTTCGTCATTTCTTCAAAATCAGTTTCGAGGAAATCATCCTTCTCCCCTGATTTGTCATTTGGTTTAGTAACCGAAATAAGTTCACGAATGTCCTTCTTGATGGTCTTGGGGGTAATGTGATGTTCCTCGTTATACTTTTCTTGAATTGTACGTCGTCGAACCGTTTCATCAATCGCCCGTTGCATCGAATCCGTCACTGAATCGGCATACATAATAACTTTACCGTGTTCATTTCTTGCAGCCCGCCCCATCGTTTGAATCAAGGAACGTTCATTACGAAGGAACCCTTCCTTATCAGCATCAAGAATTGTGACTAATGAAACTTCAGGCACGTCAATTCCCTCTCGTAGTAAATTAATTCCAACGAGGACGTCATACTTACCAAGTCGCAGATCACGAATAATTTCAGTTCGCTCTAAGGTCTTAATATCACTATGCAAATAGGCAACCTTAATCCCTAAGTCCTTCAAATAATCAGTTAAATCTTCCGCCATTTTTTTAGTCAAAGTGGTGACAAGAACTCGCTCGTCAGCATCCATTCGCTTATGAATTTCACCAACTAAATCATCCATTTGACCCATAATTGGCCGGACTTCAACTTTAGGATCAAGCAACCCCGTTGGTCGAATAATTTGCTCCACCACATCAGTTGTTCGGTCTTCTTCATAAGGGCCAGGAGTTGCTGACATATAAACAATCTGATTCACGTGAGTTTCAAACTCCTCACGCGTCAGTGGTCGGTTATCTAACGCACTTGGCAGTCTAAATCCGTAATCAATCAGTTGTTGCTTACGAGAACGATCACCCTTATACATCCCACCAATTTGGGGCATTGTCACGTGAGACTCATCAACCACAATTAAAAAGTCGTCAGGGAAAAAGTCCAGTAGTGTGTAAGGTGGTTCACCCGGTTTTCGACCATCCATGAATCTTGAATAATTTTCAACCCCGTTGGTATAACCCATTTCCTTGAGCATTTCAATATCATAGGTTGTCCGTTGCTTCAGACGTTCCGCCTCAAGTAATTTACCCTCTTTTTCAAAATAGGCAAGCCGATCCTTTAGCTCTGCTTCAATTCCCTCAATTGCTCGTCCCATCGTATCCTCATTCGTCATAAAATGAGTGGCCGGGAAAATGACAACGTGATCTCTATCACCGACAACTTCGCCGGTTAAAGAATCAACCTCACGAATTCTGTCGATTTCGTCACCAAAAAATTCAACTCTTAAGGCTCGTTCATCCCTCGAAGCTGGAAAAATTTCGACAACATCCCCATGAACTCGAAAACGTCCACGTTGAAAATCGATATCGTTTCGATCAAATTGGATATCAACCAATTTACGCATCAAATCGTTTCGTTCAATCTGTTGACCCACACGTAGCGAAACGGCGTGATTCTTATATTCAGTGGGATCTCCTAATCCAAAAATCGAGGAAACAGATGCGACAACGATAACATCGTTTCGTTCTAGCAACGAACTAGTTGCGGAATGTCGTAGTTTATCAATCTCATCATTAATCGATGAGTCTTTTTCAATATAAGTATCACTCGAAGGAACGTAGGCTTCTGGTTGGTAATAGTCGTAATAACTCACAAAATATTCCACCGCATTATCTGGAAAAAATTCCTTGAATTCACCATAAAGCTGTCCTGCTAGCGTCTTATTATGCGATAAAACCAAAGTGGGTTTATTGACGTTCTTGATAACGTTAGAAATCGTGAAGGTTTTCCCAGTTCCAGTGGCACCCATCAAAATTTGTTCTTTTTTGCCAGTTTTTATTCCGTTTGTTAGTTCAGAAATGGCCGTCGGTTGGTCACCGGTTGGTTGATACTTTGAAACTAAATTAAATTCACGATTATCTTCACGTTCTATCATGTCTAACCTCCATAGTTTTCCACTCAAAAAAAGGAAAGCACTTGCCTCCCTGTTGTTTACCGAATTATTTTACCATACCGAACATAGTTTCGCTACTTATCCCACTTACCGTAAAATACAAAAAAATTGACCTATTAAAGGTCAATTTTTAGTTATTTAACATTCACTTGGGTTTTTAGATTTTCAATAAAATTGAACACACCTTGGCCCGCAATACCGCCCTCACCAACAGCTGTGGTAATCTGACGAAGTTCTTTTTTACGAACGTCACCAATGGCATAAATACCCGGAACCTTGGTTTCCATTTTATCATTGGTTAAAATCCAACCGTCATCATCAGTAATACCTAAATTACGAAATGATTCAGTCATTGGTAGAATGCCAATATAAATGAAAACGCCAGATGCATCAATTACTTTTTCTTCGTTCGTCTGGTTATTAACAACCTTCACGCCGGTAACCTTCATGTCGTCGCCTAAAATTTCCTCTACATTGGTATTCCAAACAAAGTCAATTTTATCGTTGGCAAATGCTCGATCCTGAAGAATTTTCTGTGCGCGCAACTGATCACGACGATGAACAACCGTCACTTTGGAAGCCAGTTTTGCTAAATAGGTTCCCTCTTCAATAGCAGAGTCACCACCACCAACCACGACAACCTCGCGATTTTTGAAAAACGCACCATCACAAACTGCACAGTATGAGACACCACGGCCACCATAAGACTCTTCACCGTCAACGCCCAACTTCTTGTATTCAGAGCCGGTTGCAATCACAATCGCCTTAGCTTGATAGCTATCAGAATCTGTTTTTACAAGCTTATAAGCACCATGATCTTCAATGCTTTCAACCGTACCATAACCATATTCAGCACCAAATTGGGTTGACCCCTCATACATGTTTTGGGATAAATCTGGTCCTAAAATTGATGAGTAACCCGGATAATTTTCAATTTCGGCTGTATTATTCATTTGACCGCCATAAATTCCGCGATCTAACATCAAAACGGACAGGTTTGCTCGTGAAGCATACAAAGCGCTAGTCATGCCGCCTGGTCCAGCACCAATCACGATTACATCGTATTCTTTTGCCAAATTCTCTCCTCCAGTCGTTTATAATAACTAGCCTGTACTTTACTATCGAAAAGTAAGTCTGTCCAATATTTTAACTCAATTTTGATTTAATTATTTTTTTGAATCTTCATTCGTTAATTGTTTGCCAAGCATCTTAATATAGCTACGGAGTTGATCCTTAACTTCTGGATGACGTAATCCATATTCAATATTTGTTTGGAGCCAACCAAATTTATTACCAACATCATGACGATCACCCTTGAACTCGCGCGCAAAGACTCGCTGAGTTGTGTTCAGTAAGTCAATCGCATCCGTCAATTGAACTTCGTTTCCTTTACCTGGTTTCGTATTCTCCAGAGCCTTAAATATTTCTGGGGTAAACAGGTAACGACCAATGATTGCTAAATCTGATGGTGCATCTGCTGGATCTGGTTTTTCAACGAATGAATTAACATTAAACAGACCTGGTTTAACTTCTTCACTTGGATCAATTACGCCATACTTTGCGGTCTCTTCGTGTGGCACCTTCATAACAGCAAGTGTTGATGCACCAGTTTCTTCATATGAATCCATCAATTGCTTCGTTAATGGCACTTTATCCTCCATCATGTCATCACCTAACATAACGACAAATGGTTCATTACCGATAAAGGCCTTTGCTGTTAACACAGCATCCCCTAAGCCACGAGGATGAGATTGTCGAATAAAGTACAAATTGATATCTGTCGTTTCTTGAACGAGTTTAAGCATCTTATCTTTGTGTTTTGCGGTTAAATTGGCCTCAAGCTCTGGGTTTGAGTCAAAATGATCTTCAATTGAGCGTTTACTTTTGCCGCTCACAATGACGATATCTTCAATCCCCGACTTGCGCGCTTCTTCAACGATAAATTGAATCGTGGGTTTATCAACGATTGGTAACATTTCCTTAGCTAAGGCCTTCGTTGCTGGTAAAAATCGGGTCCCCAACCCAGCTGCTGGAATAATCGCTTTTCTAACTTTTTTCATAACCTAATACGTCTCCTTAATTTAAATCCATACTCTCAGAACGGCCTTCACGTTGCATTAAATCCCGAATTGCAGTCTTAACATCTTTATTTTCATACAAAACTTGATAAATGGCATCCGTAATTGGCATTTCGACACCACGAATTTTTGATAATTCATAAGCTGCTTTTACAGTTGTTAAGCCTTCAATCACCATTCCCATTTCATTGACAACTTTATCCAAAGGAACACCCTTGCCAAGCTCATTTCCTGCTCGCCAATTACGTGAGTTAATACTCGTTGACGTGACAATGATGTCCCCAACACCGGATAAACCGATGAAGGTGAATGGGTTCGCGCCAAATGATGTACCTAACCTTGATATTTCAGCAAGGCCACGGGTCATTAATGCTGCCTTGGCATTGTCTCCATAACCAAGACCATTTAAAGCACCGGCACCCAACGCAATGATGTTTTTAAGTGCTGCACCAATTTCAACACCAATGACGTCATCATTGGTATAAACTCGGAAATAGTTATTCATAAAGAGGTCCTGAGTGTGCTTTGCTGCCTCAAGATCTTCACTAGCTGCCGTAACTAACGTGATATCTTTCTTAGCGACTTCTTCAGCGTGACTTGGACCAGATATAACAGAAATTGCTTTACGTTTCGTATCTGGAATTTCTTCAGTCAATACTTCAGATAGGCGTTTGTACGTATTCTCTTCAATTCCCTTACTTGCATGAATTAAATAGGGCTTTATTCCTAACTCGCTAATTGCCGTATTTACTTGCTTTGCAACGGAACGGACCGCTTGCGTGGGCACAACAAAGAGAATTGTTTGTGCACCAACTAGGGCAGTCTTCAGGTCTGAATAAGCAACTAATTTATCCGAGTAAGTAAAGTTAGAAACGTAATTTACATTCGTATGTTTCTGATTCAGTTCTTCAACTTGCTTTGGGTTGTACGACCAGAGTCGAACGTCATTTCCATTTTCAACTAATAAGTTAGCTAAAATACTACCCCAAGATCCAGCGCCTAAAACTGCAATTTTTTCAGTCATGTTAATTCTCCTTATTTTTAACTAATTGATCCTTCTTTACAAATGGATTCCCATCCAGATACATTGGTGTTCCCATTTCCCTGTGTCGACGATAAATGATTAGAATAATGCTTCCAACGAATAGCACAATGGAGAGAACTTGGGAAACCCTAATGGTATTCGCTATCATCAAGCTATCAGTCCGCATTCCCTCTATGAAAAATCGACCAAAGGAATACCAGATGACGTAACTGAGGAATACCTCTCCTTGCTGGAATAGGCCCTTCCGATGTCTAAGTGACATCAAAACAATAAAGCCTAAGATATCCCACATAGATTCATAAAAAAAAGTAGGTTGACGATACGCACCGGCAATGTGCATTTGTTCAATAATCCAGTTAGGCAAATGAATTGACTGCAAGAATGCCAAACTCGTTATTCGACCAAAGGCTTCTTGGTTCATAAAATTCCCCCAGCGGCCAATTCCTTGCGCCATGATAACAGTTGGTGCGGCTACATCTAGCATCAACCATGTGGGGATGAATTTTGCCCGGCAAAATAGATAAACAACTATTCCTGCCCCAATTAAGGAACCATATATGGCAATTCCGCCGTCCCAAATTTTAATAATTTGGTCTAAATGTTGTTGATAATATCCCCACTCAAAAGCGACGTAGTAGATACGAGCACAAATTAATGCGGCGGGTAATGCCCACAAAATCATATCATAGATATCATCCGCAAGTATATTTCGCCTTGTCCCTTCACGTACAGCCAAGGTGACGGCAATGATAACTGCCGTTGCAATGATAATTCCGTACCAATGAACTTCGATTGGTCCTAGATTAAAAGCAATCGGGTTTAGTGCTGCTTGTATGCCCAAGAATGCGACCCCCTAAATTCTATTTTTCTTTAGAATTTTCCTTTATTAGACTGTTTAGATTTTCATCAAATACTTTGGTAGCATCGTAGCCCATTGAGCGAGCCCGGAAATTCATGGCCGCAACCTCAATAATGATTGCCAAATTTCGACCTGTTTTAACAGGAATGGCCACTTTGGGAACCTCAACATCGAAGAACTGACTCGTTTCGGTGCCGTTTCCAAGCCGATCAAATGGTGTATCCGGTGACCAATTTTCCAAATGGACGATGAGATCAATTGGGGTCTGGCTTCGAACGGCTCCAGCGCCAAATAAATTCATCACATCAATAATTCCGATTCCTCTAATCTCAAGTAAATGATTAAGAATTTTAGGTGCTTCTCCAACAAGCGTTTGCTCGTCTTGTTGATGAACCTCAACTCGATCATCAGCAATTAATCGATGCCCACGTTTGATCAATTCAAGTGCCGTTTCACTTTTACCGATACCGGAATCACCCGTGATTAAAACACCAAGTCCATAAATATCCACAAGAACCCCGTGAATTGACTGCCTTTCAGCTAATTTACCTTCCAAATAGTTGGTCATATTACTTAATACTCTTGAAGTGGTTACCTTTGTGCCCAGGATTGGAATTTTTGCATCCTCAGCGGCTTTAACTAGCTGCTTCGGGGGCTCGATATTTGTTGACACAACAAATACTGGCGTTTCTGGTTGACACATTTCTTCCATAACTTTTGTTAACTCTTTATTGGTCATTTTCTTGGTAAATGACGTTTCGGTAATTCCCAACAACTGAACCCGTTTAGCTGGGTAATAATCAAAATAACCAGTCAGCTCTAATCCGGGTCGTGAAATATCACTCGTTGTAATTAATCGATCTTCTAAATATTTTTCCCCCGCATAAACGTTCAACCTCACGTTTTTAACGAGTTCTGCTACGGTTACACTATCTGCCAAAAGAATACCCTCCTTAACCGCTTTCACTTGATTTAGTTTATCACTTTAAGTTAGTTGCTTACTAGCTTTATTCTATAAATAATCAAGACTTTCTTGATGTTACAAAACTAGAGATAATCGTATTGCAAATTGACATCAGGACGGCCATCAATAATGATGCGCCAAATGACGAAAACCTAAAACTGTTTCCGATAAAGAACGCTGTCAGTTGAAGCATGACTGCGTTAATCACAATACTAAATAGGCCAAGGGTCAAAACCGTTATTGGTAAAGATAGTATATAAAGAATGGGTCTAACAAGCGCGTTTAAAACTGCCAAAATTAAACTCGCAACCAAGGCAATCCAAATATCTGAAACAAAAAACATGTTCTTAAAGAATCCGGCTAATGCAATGAACAACAGTGTGTTGATAATAATTCGCATCCAGAATTTCATTTAGAATCTCCTTCTTTGTGATGTTGGTCATGTTCTTCAACGTCATCTAGGTTTTTCCTTTCAGGTTTTGCGTGATTCATCATGTTAAACAGCGAACTTCCCTGACGTTTACTTGGAATAAAGGTAATGAGGACCGCATAGATTAAAATGCCACCAAAAACGTGTCCTGGAAACACACTTAGTACAACGTAGAGTACCCTGACAATGGTTGAATTAATACCAAAGTATTCAGCCAATCCACCAAGGACGCCACCGATAATTCGATCATCTGATCTCGTAAGTCGTTTTCTGTTTTTTGCCATTTTATTTTCTCCATTCAAATTGAACTAGTTATTAAGTCTATTTTACCATTACTTGGATTAGACCAAAAATAATAGGTCAGAGGCTTCCTTCTCGGATTGCCGCTGACCTATCTATCATATAATTTAATCTCTCATTCTAACAGAAATACTTTTTCTTTTAGGCAATTTTTATAACGTTTAGTTATCTTTAAAAATCACAAGCCCAATTTCATGGGGTGAATCCGTAAAAATGGCCGTTTCAGTGATGTTAAATTGGCCATCATGCCCCTTAACCCTCAAATGACAATACGTTGGGTTCAGTAACAGGGCACCATATAATTCAGTTTCTGAGGTGACCGACTGATGGTTACATTCTAAAATGATATCCCCTACAACGAGATTCATTTTAGCAGCGGGCGTCCCAGGCTTAATTCCAAGTATTCGAACTCCCTCATCAGTTTTTGAATACCAGAACGACTGATGACGATCAAACCACTTTGCTCTGATAAAGGTGAAGCAGTAGACCACAAATAGTAGCAGGATAGAATACCATGCGATTCCAGCCACAAAATAATTAATAGCGGATAAAATAATTCCAAGTAGTCCAACCAACAATTGCTGACGACTGAGAACCTGCAAAGCTTTCTTAGGAAGTTGTCTAAAGATGGTCATTCGGAATCCAATCAATATTGGTATCAATAAAAAACTAATCGGATGCCCAGCAATATTAAAAACTGGCCAAAATGGTATATGAACACTAATCCAGTCCCCAGGAACTAACATCAAGGTCGGTACGATAAGTAATTCTTTAAAAGGATAGCCGCCCACTAATCGTCCCCGGCGTTTCGGATATATTTTTGGAGAAGGATTACGACCACCAACTCGCGAAAGAAACCAGCTGGTTAGCAAAATAATCAGCGTCAAAAGGATTAAGAAATTAGCTGGGTTAGCGGTTGCATTTGTTAAGCCGAATGGCAAATTAACAGCATCGAGTGGGTTAAAGTTGAAGTAGTTTGAAGCCCACATCAATAGTGCTGCAAAACTGACCCCTAACACAGGTGCAAGAACCCCAGGTAAAAGCAGCAAAGCGAGTAACGTCACAAATTCATAAATCATGATGAACCAAATCGGTAATGTTAAGCCAACAACAACTGAAATAACGGAGGCAACTATCCCTAATAGAATGCCCCATAGTAAAAAGTGTCGAATTTCAAATTCTTCGCTAAAAACTGCACTTCTAAAGTCTTTTCGTTCTCGCTTTATTCGTCCCCTAGCTGACAGCCAAGTTCGTAAAAGCCCAACCCACAAAACAGGCTGACAAAAGAATATTAGTATAATCCACCAAATGGTCATTATTTTCCCCCATAATTTTTCTATGTAAACCGAGTTAAGAAACTCTCGGTTATCTTATTATATCGCATTGTAACGATATACTTCTTGTTAATCTGGATTTTCTTTACCCAACTGAAACTGTAAGTAAGCATCAATAAATGGATCTAAATCACCATCCATGACCCCTTGCACATTTGCAGTTTCCTGATTGGTCCGATGATCCTTAACCATCGAATACGGATGAAAGACGTAAGACCTAATTTGAGATCCCCACCCAATATCAAGTTGAACGCCTTCAAGAGCAGCTTTCTCTTTCGCTTTTTTTGATTCTTCCAATTCGTACAATTTTGCCTTCAGCATATTCATTGCCGTTTGACGGTTTTGTAGTTGCGAACGTTGAGCCTGACTGGCCACGACAATTCCAGTTGGCTCATGGGTAATTCTAACCGCTGAAGAAGTCTTATTAACGTGTTGACCACCTGCACCACTCGCCCGATAGACGTCGACCCGCAGATCTGCTGGATTGATTTCAATATCAACCGAATCATCTAGTTCTGGCAAAACATCAACTGACGCAAATGAGGTATGTCGCCTACCCGCTGAGTCAAAAGGCGAAAGCCGAACAAGGCGGTGAACTCCTTTTTCCGACCTTAAGTAGCCGTACGCATTATGTCCCTTGATTAATAAGGTCACACTATTAATGCCGGCAACATCTCCTGGTTGATAATCTACTGTCTCAACCGCGAAATGGTGCTTCTCTGACCATCTGGTATACATTCTAAGAAGCATGGATCCCCAATCTTGCGACTCTGTTCCACCAGCTCCCGGATGAATTTCCAAAATAGCGTTGTTCTTATCGTATTGTCCGTTCAATAATTGAGCCAGTCGATATGCCTGTAAATTTTCTTGCAATTTGGCAAGCTTTTCTTCAAATTCAGTCCACATCTCATCATCAGGATCGTCCATTAATAGTTCCAACAGAACGTTTACATCATCCAAATCGGTGGTCAATTTATGAAAATCGTCAAACTTTTTCTTCAAATCATTCGTTTCATCGATTAAACCTTGAGCACTTCGCTGATCATCCCAAAAATGCGGTTCAGTCATTTTACTTTCATTCACCGAGATGCTTTCACTTAGAGAATCTAAGTCAAAGCGACCCCCTAAAGCCATCAATTTCTTGTTGGATAGCTTGTAATTGTTTTTTTGCGTCACTTAATTCCATTATTATCTACTCCTTAAAAAACGACATAATGGATACCCCATCATGTCGTTTTGTGTTATCTCGTAATATTTTGACGAATTTCTGACTTCATGAAAAGTCGTGTTGCATCGTAATCGATATCCGAAATAATTTCTTCAAACATCCGATAACCATCTTGTTGGTATTCAACCAATGGGTTCAATTGACCATATCCACGAAGACCAATCGATTGACGCAATTGATCCATTGCATCAATGTGATCTGTCCAGTGTGAATCAACAACTCGAAGAATAACAACCTTTTCAAATTCTAGCATTTGAGCTGGATCATACAATTGTTTCTTCTTTTCATCATAAACTTTGTTTGCAATATCCATTAAGTAAGACTTAATTTCATCTGCGTTCTTACCCTTAAAGTCATCTAAACTAATTTCTTCAGGACTGACCATTGCGGAAATTGCAAAATCAAGGATTGTACTTAAATCCCAATCTTTCTCTTCTCCTTGAGTGTGTAAGTTAACCACCCGTTCAACAGTTCGCTCAATCATTGGGATAATAACCCACTTAAGGTCTGTATCTTCATCGATAACCAATGAACGCTGCTTATAAACAACTTCACGTTGCTCACGCATCACATCGTCATATTGAAGCACGTTCTTACGTGAATCGTAGTTATTACCTTCAACCCGTTTCTGAGCTGATTCAACTTGTTTCGTAATCATCCGGCTTCTGATGACAGCTTGTTCGCCATCAACATTCATTCTCTCAAGGAAGTTCTTGATTCTATCTGATCCGAATCGACGCATCAAATCATCTTCCAATGACAGATAAAACTGAGTCATACCAGGATCACCTTGACGGCCAGAACGGCCACGAAGCTGATTATCGATACGACGTGATTCATGTCGTTCAGTACCAATAACAGCTAAGCCGCCGACTTCACGAACACCGGGTCCTAATTTAATATCAGTCCCACGACCGGCCATGTTGGTTGCAATCGTAACTGCACCCCGTTGACCGGCATTCATAATGATTTCAGCTTCTTTAGCATGATTCTTTGCATTCAAGACAACGTGAGGAATTTCTTCTTCATCGAGTCGTTGAGATAAGTACTCAGAAGTTTCAACTGCAACAGTACCAATTAACATCGGTTGGCCTTTGGTATGCAGTTCCTTAATCTTGCTGATAACTGCCTCAAACTTAGACTCCAATGATGGATAAAGAACATCAGGTTCATCAATCCGAATAACTGGCTTGTTTGTTGGAACAGTCACAACTTCCATATTATAAATTTCACGGAACTCTTCCATTTCAGTTCGAGCTGTACCCGTCATACCTGAAAGCTTTTTATACATTCTGAAGAGGTTTTGGTAAGTGATGTTTGCCATCGTCTTACTTTCCTCTTGGATTTCAACAGCTTCTTTAGCTTCGATTGCTTGGTGAAGTCCGTCAGAATATCGACGGCCTTCCATGACACGTCCCGTAAAGGAATCCACAATCAAGACTTCACCATCTGAAACAACGTAATCCTTATCACGCAACATAATGAAATTGGCACGTAGCGCTTGATCCAAATGGTGGGTTAAGGCTGTGTTATCAGTATCATAAAGGTTCTTTAAGTTGAAATACTTTTCAGCCTTAGAAATTCCCTGTTCATTTAAAGAAACGGTCTTTGACTCCAAATCAATCTTAAAGTCATCGTTTTCATGGAGCGTTTTAGCAAAACGATCTGTCCGTTCGTAGAGCTGAGTCGTTCCTTGAGACTGCCCAGAAATAATCAGTGGTGTCCGAGCCTCATCAATCAAAATTGAATCAACTTCATCGACAATTGCAAAGCTCAATGGACGTTGAACTCTATCTTCTTTGTAGACAACCATGTTGTCCCGAAGATAATCAAATCCAATTTCACTGTTGGTTGAATAAGTAATATCGCAATTGTAGGCTTCTCGTTTAGCTTCTGGTTCCTTTTGGGCGGAGTTCAACCCAACAGTTAATCCTAACCAGTTATACAATTCACCCATTTCAGTTGCATCACGTTCTGAAAGATATTCATTAACCGTCACAACGTGGACCCCTTCGCCAGCTAAGGCGTTGAGATAAACCGGCATGGTAGCGGTCAAGGTTTTACCTTCACCAGTTTTCATTTCGGAAATGTTACCCTCATGAAGGACAATCCCACCCATAATTTGAACATGGAAAGGATAAAGTCCAAGTACTCGTTTTGCACCTTCACGGGCTACCGCAAAGGCTTCTGGTAGTAAGTCATCAAGTGTTTCACCATCTTGATAACGTTGTTTTAATTCTGGTGTTTTTGCTTTGAGGTCGTCATCCGACAAGTCTTCGTATTGTTTTGAAAATACGTTAACCTCATCAGCCAATTTGCTTAGGCGTTTAAGTTCACGTGCATCGCTTTCAACCCATTTTTTTAAAATGTTAGCCATTAGTTAAATCCCTTCTACTTATTACTATGTTCATAAAAATCTCATTAAAACAAACTAAGCTATATTTTAACATTAATAAGCAGTATTTAAAACTATCTGGTCAAAAGATACAAAAAAGTCTGAAACAAAATTGCTTCAGACTTTTTAAAATCGTTATTCTTCACTTGCTTCAATTAATCCATAACGCCCGTCATTACGACGATAGACGATACTTACGCCATTCGTATCTGAATCTTCATAAACAAAGAAATCATGTCCCAGCATGTCCATTTGTAGGATAGCTTCTTCATTGTCCATTGGCTTTAATGAAACTCGCTTTGTACGAACAACCTCGATTGCCTTCTCGTCCTCGTTAGAACTGTCTTCCTCGGATTGTGGCGCAAAATCAAGGTTCTTAAATCCTTTTTCACGAGACTTACGGTTGATCTTGGTCTTATATTTACGAATCTGACGTTCCAACTTATCAGTGACTAAATCAACGCTTGCGTAAAGATCTGGTGAAGTTTCCTCTGCTCTTAAAGTCAAATATGGTAACGGAATGGTTACCTCGACCTTAGCTGTCTTGTTTTGATAAACTTTCAAATTGACATGAGCAGTTGAGTCTACGTTCTTTTCGAAGTATTTCTCGAGCTTATTAAGTCGCTTTTCGACATAATCTCTAATAGCGTTAGTAACCTCGATGTTTTCTCCACGAATATTAAATGTGAGCATAAAACTTCTCTCCCTTCAACACAAGCAATCTAGCTTGGTTAGAACAACAACCGAAGGACCACTCTTCAATTGCTTTTCTTATTTTCATTATAATAGAAAGCGCTATATTTAACAATTATTTGCCCAAAACTTTTTATTTATCGGGCTAAAGTATTTCCTTGAACTTCACTTGCCCCGGCTTCATACATTAATGCTGCAGCATGTCTGATTGTTCTCCCGGTTGTGTAAACATCATCTAGAATCAACACCCGTTTGTTGGCAACCAACTCCGGATTTACGAGCCTAAAGGGTTGAACAGTCTCCATGCGAGAACGTCGATTTTTACTCGATTGACGAGCCTTATGAATATCCGCCCGTACTTCCAGTGCACTGGTTAAATGCTGGCCAGTCGTCAATCCAACAACCTGATTAAATCCTCTAGTAACCATCGTGTCTGCATCAATTGGAATTGGCACAATCAAATCAATTTTTGACTTCTTAATTTTCTTCATAAATTGTGCCCGAAATACTTTGGCTAATTGATAGTCCCCCGCAAACTTATACTGTTGCATAAATTTTTTCATTTCATCATTGTACACAAAACAAGCGCTGTTTTTAAAATCCAAGCTGCTCTGCGAATTCCATTTGACGCAATCATGACAAAGTTCTCTTTTTTTCATTTTTCGCCCACAGTCTGGACAAGCCTGTTTCTGATTGATTAATTCAAATCGCCGACAACAGCGATCACAACAGGTTGGTTCATTAATTTTAACGGGTAACATTAGATCAATCAGCCCAATCGAAAAATTAACGGGTCGATGACACAAAACACAGTCATTTTTAGTCATCAGAAGTTGACCGCTGCTTCAATAGGATTAATCCTTTTCGATTAACGTATCGAATTTGTTTAATCGCTTCTAACACATTCTTTGAATAGCCACCACACCAAAAAATAACGTCACCGGTTGGCCGATCTATCTTCCTACCAACCCTACCAGCAATCTGGACCAACGCTGCGCTTGAAAATACGTCGTCATCGGCGCCTAACACAAATACGTCGATTCCAGGAAAAGTGACACCTCGTTCCAATATCGTTGTCGTGATCAGAAAGTTAATTTCGTTTTGACGCATCATCTGGACCTTTTCAATTCGTTTTTCGTCTGCAGCATGAACCGTTACAATTTTTTCTCCTGGTAACTGCTTGTGCAAAATTTGTTGTACTTGTTTCAATTGTTCGACATGAGGAACAAATAATAAAAATCTGATTTTCTTTTTCAGCCTTAGTTTAATTTGGAAAATCAGCGAATTTGGTAGCTTTTCCTTCTTTAACTTTAATTTCCAGCTAGGCGTCGTTTTACACTTAATCGTTGGTAGTAGATGCCCATGATACCTTAATGGTAAATAACTAATGCCTAATCTTCCTGTCTTAATTTGTTTTAGAAGCGATTCACCAGGAGTCGCCGTCAAAAATAATAGGGCTCCCTCCCGCTTTTTTGCATGTTTTGCTGCGTACAATAACCCTTCATTCTGAGCAAATGGAAAAGCATCTACTTCATCAATAATTAAAACATCAAACGCTTCATAAAAGCGTAGCAATTGATGGGTCGTACAAACCGTAAATTGGCAATATTTGTAGGGAGAATCATTTCGCCCATGGAGGAGCTGTATCTCAGTATTTTTAAATGCTTCCACAAACCTTGGAAATAGTTCATTACAAACGTCAATTCTGGGCGAAGCAACTGCCACCCTGAGTCCTTGACCAAGTGCCCAGTCGAGACCTTCAAACAACATCTCAGTCTTACCGGCGCCAGTAACCGCCCAAAGTAAATGTTGTTTTCGTTGCTGAAAAACTGTTAGGATATTCTTAGAACATTGGGCCTGAATGTCCGATAAATTGCCATCCCAGGTAAGAACGTCATTGTCATATTTCTTAAATTTGTTAGGTTCACTTGCCGAAATTAAAGAAAGCGTTGTGCTCACGCGACCAAGCTGAATGCATTCAGCACAGTAATAAACTCCTCCTGGTAGCGCACAAGCCGATTTAGGCCGAGCTGAGCCACACCGATTACAAATAACCCAGTTTCCCTCAGCCTTCATTGCTGAACGAACGGTCAAACCTTTTGCCGTTTGTAATAACTCAGTGGGCACTTCTGTTGATAAAAGTTGCCTGCCGTAAAGATCTGCAATTTTCATAAATTGTCACCTCAATGACAAATACGAAATACGAGAACATTTAAACGAATCGAGGCGTTATTTTGGAACCTTTTCTTACAATTAAACAAACCGGAACCGCAGAACTGGAAATCAAAAAATCACGATTCCTCTGTTCAATCGCACAAGTAACTGATGAGGCAGAGACCCGGCAGTTCATCGCTAACGTTGCCCAACAGAATCCTAAAGCCAATCATAATTGTTATGCTTACATGATTGGTGACGATAATCATATTCAACGAGAAAGTGATGATGGTGAGCCGTCTGGGACCGCTGGCGTACCAATCCTAAATGTCCTGCAACAGGAAAATCTCCATAACCTCGTCGCTGTCGTTACGAGATATTTTGGGGGTATCAAACTTGGTGCAGGCGGCTTGATTCGTGCTTACAGTAACTCCGCTTCTAATGGCATCCGTGAAATTGGGATTGTTGAACGCGTTATTCAAACGGAACTTCAGCTGGTCACCGATTACTCATCATATGAGAAACTCGCTTACTACCTCAAAAAAAACGACCTAAATTCTGATCCACCAGAATTTAGCGTGATCGTGAAGTTATCAATTTACGTAGATAAAGACAGTATTGAAACAATTAAATCGGATATAACGAGTTTACTGGCTGGTAATGTCAAAATTTCGACGGGCAAAGAACGATATCAAGAAAGACCATATGACCAAAAAAAGTAGGATTCGCACTTTTAAAGTGCCAATCCTACTTTTTGTCATTTGAATCTCTAGACGTCATGCTCTTCACAATACGTTTAATCCAATTTAAAAACGGTTGCCGATCCGTTCCAACTAATCCGATTGCTTCAACAAACAATTCCAATCCAATTAGAATGGCGATGGTCAGTAAGACGGACCCCCAAATGGTTGAGATTGGATATAATAATGAAATAAACGAGAAAATGAGTGCAATTCCATAAATAACAAGAACAGTTTGCCGATGCGTAAGCCCTATTTGCATTAAACGGTGGTGTAAATGATGCTTATCCGCATGCGTAATTGGCTGTCGATTCAGCATCCGTCTCAAAATTGCATAAACCGTATCCGTAATGGGAACCCCTAAGATGATCACTGGAATGATAACCGAAATAAAAGTCGCATTTTTAAGGCCATATAGTGAAAATGTTGAAATCATGAACCCAATAAAAAGTGCACCAGTATCTCCTAGATATATTCTGGCTGGGAAAAAATTATATGGTAAGAATCCAACCATTGCAGCCACTAATGAAAAAATCATGATTGCAACGTAAGTATTGGCGACATTCAGGAAGAAAAATCCCGTAATTCCGGTCGTCGTTAACGCAATAATTGAAACCCCCGTTGCCAGACCGTCTAGTCCATCGATCAAATTAATGGCATTGGTTATTGCAACAATCCAGAGCCAAGTAATCGGTAAACTCAGCCAACCAATCTGCCAACTCCCAATAAATGGTAGCGTGATACTGGTCATTTTTAAGCCGGCACCAAAGTAGACGACCAAGGCAGCAATTGAAATTCCCAGCATCTTTTGACGGGGCTTTAGCACGAATACGTCATCAATTACCCCTGTCGCGATAATCACACACTCACCCGCAAAGACCCCCCACAGCTGTCGTTGTGGAATGGCATTTCGCAGGAGTACCATCGTGGCAAATGTATACGCAATAAAAATAGCCAAGCCACCTAAAGTTGGCATTGGAATTTTATTAACTCTTCGAGAGTTCGGGCGATCTTCTGCGCCAATCATAAATGCAAATTTTCTAACAAATGGTGTCAATACTGCAGACACAATCATCGTCGCAAATAGACTAACAATGATTTCAAATTTTAACATGGCGAACCTCTCTTTTCGATTTCCTTTACTATACTATACAAATGAAAATTCGTAAAAACAACTCTGTCCTCAGCTAAATTAATTTTAATAAAAATAATTGATAAAACGTTTTATTAGCTCACCATATCATTTGTGGCTTGATTATGAGACAGCGTCATCTTGTGAATTTCACAAATCAACTTATGTCACCTCTTGTAATCGCTTCACATTATTTATATAATAGGTTCAAGAGCTTTTGGAACTTTTTGTGATTTCAATTATTATTCCTGGATTGTGAAAGATTTCTAAAACTCTTAACAATAAATTTTTTGAAAGGAGTGTTTGATTATGGCTAGCAATGCTAAAACACAATCTCCTGCAACTGAAGAGCACGAACCAGCTCCTATTTTGCAACAAATGGGGATTTTTGGCGCCATTTTGTTCGTTTCTAGCTTAATATCACCACTTTTCCCAGCTACATTCCCAGTTCCAACTCCAGTACTTGGATTAGTTATTCTTTATGTGCTGCTGTGTGCCAAGATTGTTAAGTTATACCAAGTTGAAAAGATGGCAGACTTTTTAGTTAGTTTGATTGCCTTCTTATTCGTCCCATCAGGTATTCAATTAACAGCTTCCCTTGACATTATGGCAAAATCCGGTGTTCAGATCATTAGTGTCGTTGTTCTTGTAACCATCGTTATGTTACTTTCAATTGCGTACACTACAGCTGGTTTCATGTGGATCAGTCGTCACGTATTCCATCGTGATACTCACGTTGAAGAATAGTTATCTGGCACTAACAAAATCGCACTTATAGAAAAGGATGATTTATAATGACATGGGCTACATTTCTTGGAAATGCCTTAGCTAAGAATCCTGACACGGGAGCGAATCTGGGTCAAGCATTCTTCGGTATTTTCCTTTCATTAGCCGTATTCTTAATTGGTCAATGGCTATTTAAGATCGGCAAAGGTTTCTTCCTATTCCAACCACTATTCGTTGGTATGGTTTTAGGTATCGCAGTATTAGTTGTCATGGCAAAATGGTTCCACGTAGATACAACCTACTTCTACCAAGCAGCTTACAAACCAGGTGGAGATATCCTATTCTGGTTCTTGAACCCTGCTACTATTGCCTTCGCCGTTCCGCTATATCGTCGTAATGACGTTGTTAAGCGGTTCTGGGTTGAAATTGTGCTATCATTATTTGTTGGATTAATTATTTCATTATTCTTAACCGTTGGTATTTCAAAACTCTTCGGTTTGAATAACATGTTAACTGCTTCAATGTTAACGCAAGCCGCAACCACTGCTATTGCAATGCCAGTTGCAGGTTCAATTGGTGGTAACACCGCTGTTACCGCTATGGCATGTATTTTGAACGCTGTTATCATCTACGCTCTTGCATCATTCTTAATCAAGGTCTTCCGTTTAAACGCCGATCCAGTCGGTGCAGGACTTGGTTTAGGAACTGCAGGACACGCCGTTGGTACTGCCAAAGCCGTTCAATTAGGTTCAATTCAAGGTTCAATGGCTTCAATCGCCGTTGTTGTTATCTCAATCTTTATTGACCTTGTTGTTCCTACGTTTGCTAGAATGATGGGAATCTTCCATTAATCAATAATTGAAATCAAAAAAAGGCTCTCTGTCAAATCCTGT
>NZ_AZGJ01000150.1 GCF_001436395.1 Secundilactobacillus malefermentans DSM 5705 = KCTC 3548
CCCAAATTGCAAGAACAAATTAGCCACGCAATAAATCCCGGTAAGACAGTATTTTCATTGATATTCATATTTTAAAGATTCAATCTTTAGCCAGCGGCAGCGGAGAAAAGCTCTTTTGGGGTTTGGTAACCTGACTGCCGGCGTGGTAAGTTGTTTAGCTTGGCTTCCACTGCTTGGATATCACTAGGGCCTAAAGTATCCATGGACAGGCCCTTAGGCACATCACGACGGATCATTCGATTATGCGCCTCATTTGTGCCTCGTTCTGAAGAGCGGTAAGGGTGGGCATAATAAAGGTCGGCA
>NZ_AZGJ01000151.1 GCF_001436395.1 Secundilactobacillus malefermentans DSM 5705 = KCTC 3548
AGCTTAGATCAGTTAGAAAATCATCACTTACAACGGGTTTTAAAGCATGATGGTACTAAACAACTCTTTTTTGGCGAATGCAAAGCTGATCCGACGATTAAGAACAGTCAGATCGAGAAAATCCAAAAGCAGTTAAAAGAGCAACAAGCCAAGGACGACCAGTATAGAAAAGCAAATATCGGACATTATCAACCACTGAACTACAAGCCAGTTAGTCCAGACTATTACTTAAAGACGGCCTTTAGTGACGCGATCATGACTGTTCTATATGCTCGTGATGAAGATTACCAACGGCAAAAACA
>NZ_AZGJ01000152.1 GCF_001436395.1 Secundilactobacillus malefermentans DSM 5705 = KCTC 3548
TCATCATCAACGTAGGTCACTGTGGCACTCGCCTCACCGGCACTATACGTGATCATTTTACTGGTATCGGTTGGCGCTGTCGTAGTTACCGCTGTGCTCGTTACGTCACTATTATCATCAGCATCTGCGGTATAACCCTCAAGCACTGGTGTTTCAAATTTTTCATAATCACCACTTGGCGTATACGTAGTAACCTTGGTTACCTCATCAGTATCAGTGGTCCAGGTAATGCTACTTGTTTGACTGCCTGGAGTTTTAGCCCCCGCACCTTTGTAACTAGTCGTTAAGGTTGTGGTTCCAGT
>NZ_AZGJ01000016.1 GCF_001436395.1 Secundilactobacillus malefermentans DSM 5705 = KCTC 3548
TCTCAGGAATCAGCTTACATCCATGGTAAGATGCAACTAATTGTCCTTATAATGAATCTTTCAATTCTAAAATAAAATTTAAGAGGATTTCATGAAAGCATCAGCACTAAATTCAAGCTTTCTTCCATGTTTTCAGAAAGTAGCCTAGAAATGCAAATATTAATTTGAAAGATTATATGCTATTCTTGTTTCTAAGATAATGTAATCGCTTACTTTTTAAGAAGCTACTTATCCAGAAGGGATGAAATTAATGGACAACAACGTGACGGAAAAGACGAAGGGGTTTCATTTATTTAAGCTCCATGTCAAAGAAACAACTGATGGATACACGGATAAAACCCCAATGCTGCAATATATTTTGGTATCGCTATTATTTCCAATGTGGGGTGCCGCTGCAAGTTTAAATGATATTTTGATTACACAATTCAAGACCATTTTTACGCTGTCAAACGTGGCGAGCGCTTTCGTCCAGACCGCGTTTTATCTTGGTTACTTTCTCATTGCCATTCCAGCTTCAACTTTAATTAAAAAAACGTCGTACAAGCTCGCCATCATGACGGGATTATCCTTATACACAATCGGCTGTGCGCTTTTCTTCCCAGCGTCACGGATGGCAACATATGGGTTCTTCTTGGTCGCACTGTTTGCGTTGGCGTGTGGGTTAAGCTTTTTGGAAACCGCATCAAATACCTACAGTTCACTTCTCGGACCCAAGCGACTCTCAACACTTAGACTGAACATTTCACAAACGTTCTATCCTCTGGGAGCCATGGGGGGAATCTTACTAGGGAAATACCTGATCTTCGGAAATGGGGCTAGTTTGGAAAAGCAAATGGCTGGACTCAGTGGTCATGAGCGATTGGTCTTTGGTGAAAGGGCACTGCAAAACACCTTGTTACCATATAAGTACATCATCTTTGTCCTCATTTTTATGCTGATTATCATTGCGTTGACCCAATTTCCAAGTGGAAAGCCTAAGTCAACGCCAGAGCATACCGTTGAAAAGGCAAGTATCGGTGAGACGATTAACTATTTGACGCACAACAAAAAATTTCTCCAGGGAATTTTCGCTGAATTTATGTACGTGGGGATGCAGACGGCGGTGTGGTCATTTACCATTCGACTAGCCATGGAAGTTGATAGCTCAATCAATGAACGAAGTGCCTCAACCTTTATGGTTTATAGTTATGCCGCTTTCTTTATCGGTAAAATGATTGCGAACTTCATGATGAGGAGTATGTCACCATCACGAGTCCTCCAAATTTTTTCCGTTTTAGGAATCTTAAGTTTGCTCTACATTGTCTTTGTTCATAACATGTCCGCCGTGTACTTTGCCATTCTGGCTAGTGGCCTGTTTGGCCCATGTTGGGCAACAATTTTTGCACAAACACTAGATACAATTACGGATAAGCGTCATACTGAAACGGGTGGCGCAATTGTGGTGATGTCCATAATTGGTGGCGCTTTCATACCGATTGCACAGGGATTTGTTGCTGACAAGACGGATATGTCGATTTCATTTATCGTCAATGTTGTCTGCTTTGCAGTCGTCCTAATTTATGCGACGGGGATTGTCCACAACCACAAACAAGAATCACTTGAAGATTAAACAATTTTTTTGGAGGCCATTGGCATGAAGCAAATTAATTTAAGTCACGCAATGTTTAGTTCAGATTCGTTTACGATTTTTGAGGATGATGATTTTGAAATCACAACCTTCACTTATCCATCAGGAATTGAAGCCTTAAAGTTAACAAATAATCGCGGTCATTTGACGGTGTTGCCGTTTCACGGATTAATCATTTGGGATGCAATTTTTGATGACATTTCATTGAAAATGAAGGACATGTTCAGCCAGCCACTCCCAGGTCCCGGAATTGCGGATACGTACGGATGCTTCCAGTTTACATCTGGTCTTTTAGCAAACGGGACGCCAGGTCCAGAAGATGATTACCAACTTCACGGAGAATTTCCAACTTCTGAAATGGATCACTCATACCTAACAATTGAGGATGGCGCCATCACCATTCACAGTGATTACGAATACGTGAAAGGCTTTGGCTATCACTATTTAGCAGAACCATCCGTAACCCTTCATAAGGATAGTGGTCTTTTCGATATTCAGTTGACCGTGACGAACCTGTCAAACTATCAACCAATGCCACTTCAGTACATGTGTCATATGAACTATGCGTACGTGGAGAATGAAGAGATTAGTTCCAACATTCCCGACGAGGCGTTCCAACTTCGCCAAACGGTGCCAAGTCACGTGCATCCAACACCGGAATGGACTGCCTATAACGAAAAATTAAAAGCCTCGGGAAAACTAATTAATAAGTTAGATGATAAAGAGCACTATGATCCCGAAATTGTTTTCTTCTCATCTGATTTAACAAAGTTTGAAAAAGAAGCCGAATTTAGGGTGAATGTCGGCAATGGTCATAATTTCTTAACCAAATTTGCGACAGAACAATTTCCAATTGCAACTCGTTGGATTTTGTATAATCCAGATCAACAGGTGGGGGCCTTTGCGTTACCAGGAACGAGTCGTCCGGAGGGATTTGCAGCAGCACAAAAAGCTGGTACTTTAATTCACTTAAAGGCGCATGAGTCACGTGAGTTTAAGGTGACGACAGGGTTAGAAAATTAGTGAATTCACAAAAAATAGGATGGGCCAAAGGCTCATCCTATTTTGCTATTCCATTTTTTAGCCAGCTTACTTTGAATCGATAATCCGTTAGCATTTCCGCTTCCGTCCAGTGATTGGCGTACGAATCCATCAAGGTATCAATCGTTAATTTCATGGTGAAGTAGAGAAAACTGGTTGCCTCTTCATCCGTTTTGATTTCAAAGTGATTGTTCTTTAAGATTTGTTTCCAAGGTTCAAGGCCGTGCACCACGTTTGCCCGGTTAGAAAAGTTGTTGGGATTTTCAGTCAGTAATTTTACTTGCCGAGCCTCAACACTATCTGCTTTTAAGTTGATTGTTTGCACTAAAAATAATTCGATTCCCGTGAAGAAATCATTTTGATGAGTCATGATGTTCATGATAATTTTACCGTGAATTTGGCCTGCATAGTGGCGAATCAAATCTTGGTACGCATCGTCTAAGTCTTCGTAATATTTATAAAAGATGCCCCGCGACATCCCCAATGCCGTGACGATTTCGCTAACCGTGACCTGGCTGACTGCTTGGTCAGTAAAGATGGGTAAAAGAATCCTGCGAATTTCATTTTTTCGCTCATTTGGTAAATGGTCGAACGTTTTCTTTGGCATAATGGGTGTCCTCCAAATTTTCTATATGCAAAGTATAGCACATTTAAAGTTTATAGTGACATTTTGTCACCGTAAGTGTATTCTTGATTTATGAAATGAATTAAGGGGGAATTGCGACATGTATTTAGCATGGAAAGAGATGCGTTACGCCAAGCTACGTTACGCACTTATTATCGGCGTGATGGTATTAGTTGCCTACGTGGTGTTTATGTTGACCGGGTTAGCAGACGGATTAGCGGATGGCAACAAGCAGGCTGTTGTGGACTGGAAGGCAAGTTCGGTTATCCTTTCCAATGACAGTAATAAAATTGCGAGTGCTTCATCAATGAAGCAGTCAGATTTGAAGCGGGTTAGCGTTTCCGACAAGAATAAGGCGGGCGTTGGTTACTTTCCAACGGCGGTCCAGCATCAGAAAAAGAGTGAAAAGCAAAACGTGTCTGTATTGGGTGCGAAGAAAAGTAGTTTTGTAGTTCCCAATGTGACGAAGGGCCGACTCTACCAAAATAAGCATGAGATCATTATTTCCCAGAACTTGGCAAACCTTGGTTACCATTTGAATCAAAAGGTGAAGCTGGGCAGCGATAGCAAATTATATAAGATCGTCGGGTTTAGTAAAGCAACGAAGTTTAGTGAAGTACCAGTGATCTATTTGAATTTAAACGCCTTCGCGACTTTGAAGTATGGCGACCAGGTATTTAAGAATAACGGCGAAAAGCCACTTAGTTTAATTGCCATCAAAAAGCAATCGGCCAATAAACTGACGGTCAGCCAGAGCAGTGACGACACGAAACTAGATAAACTTAGTGTGAACACGTTTATCCAGAATATTCCGGGATACTCAGCACAAAATGTCACACTTGGGGCGATGATTGGGTTTTTATTTGTAGTTGTCGCTGCAATTATTGGAATCTTTATGTACGTCATGACACTTCAAAAGACGAGCCTGTTTGGGGTCATGAAAGCGCAAGGGATTAAGACCAGTTATTTGGCAAAATCAATTGTGGGTCAGGCACTGATTGTCGGAGTTGTGGGTGTTGCGATTGCATTTGTTCTGGGTTACCTGACTGGATTTGGGTTACCTGAAACGATGCCGTATTCAACTGATTTGGGTCAATGGTTATTAGATGGCATTGTCTTAATTTTAGTCGCAATTATTGGCGGTTTGTTCTCAATTCGAACCGTTACCAAAGTAGATCCGATTAACGCGATTGGAGGCGAGTAGGATGACACCAGTTTTAAAAATGACCCACATTAATAAGCGATTCGGTGCTGGTCATACTGAAGTAGATGCGTTGACTGACGTGAACTTTAGCGTTGAGGCGGGACAATTTGTCAGTATTATTGGGCCCTCAGGATCTGGAAAAAGTACGTTTTTGACCATTGCGGGTGGCCTCCAAAGTCCGTCCGATGGGAGTATCCACATTAATGGTACGGAGCTTAGCCATATGAATGCTAAACAACTGTCGGAGGTCCGATTTAATCAGTTGGGATTTATTTTGCAGGCGTCCAACCTAATTCCATTTTTGAAAGTTGCTGAGCAATTTGATTTGGTTGAAAAATTGACGCATCAGTCGATTCAAGCACGAGTTGAGTCCCTTCTAAAGTCGCTTGATATTGAAGATCTGAAGCAAAAATATCCCAAGGAACTATCGGGTGGGGAACGGCAACGGGTTGCCATTGCCAGAGCATTAAGCAATGATCCCAGTTTGATTTTAGCAGACGAACCTACCGCTAGTTTGGATTCAGAGCATGCCTACGAAGTTGTGAAAATTTTAGCCCGAGAAGCTCATGAGCAAAACAAGGCCATCATCATGGTGACCCATGATGAACGGATGACCCAGTGGAGTGATGAAGTGTACCGGATTGAAGACGGGAAGTTGAAAATAAAAGAAGATTAGTATATGAAGCTTCTGCGCAAACGATTACTGGTTACACGTTAATTGATAACCCAACTAATTCTCCTGATGGTGGAGTTGGTACGATAATAGTAGAAACACGGCACTGATTTTTAAGTAAGGGAGCTTAATTCCGCAATTTAGTGGAATTAGGCTCTTTTTAATACACTTATCATTATATTTGAAGCTATTTTTCATAAAAAATAACGTTCCATATCCGATATATCCAAAAGGAGAGGAACGATAGTTGTTAATGAAACAAAGTATTCAAAATTGTTTTTTTTGAGAAAAAAATGACGTATAATGAAAGCGGTTTAGGAAGTTTATAGGGACTAAATTTTTTAATCACAAGTGTTTCATATTATTTAGGGGGTAAAAATATGAGAAGAAACAATTTAATTAGGGCTGAGGAAGACACTAAGGAACATTACAAAATGTATAAGGTAGGTCGAAGATGGGTCTTTGCCGGTATGACGATAATCACTTTTGGATCAGCATTATTAATGGGACAAGTGACCGCAAATGCTAGTGATGAGCAATCCACAGAAAGCACAGACGCAACTACTGCCACGAGTACACAGAGCTCAAATAGTCAAAATAAACAGGTTACCTTGAGTAATAGTAGTTCCTCAACTTCGGAAAGTGGGGATTCCTCAGAATCTGAGAGTGAAGTTTCTGCTTCACCTACAAGTCAGACAAATTCATCCAGCGAGCCAACTTCGAAAAAAGCTGATTTAGAGACGAATCAAGGTACGACTGGAACGGATACAGTAGCTACGAATAATGGCTCAAGCATAGACTCAAAAACTAAATCTAATAATGAAAATGAGTCTAATGAGTCTAATGAGTCTAATGAGTCAAGCGAAGTGACACCTAATAAGGAAAAAACAACTACACCTAAGTTGGATGCAACTATCAAAAAGAGTCAGTTAAGAAAATCAACTAGAATGGGACTCTCTGACGCAACAATTGCTAAATTAAATGAAAGCGTTAATGATTCTTTAGTTGATAGTACAAATGTGACACGAGCTGCAACAAACTCAGGAATTACGATGGCCGCTGCTGATTCTAGCTTCACTTTATCTTCAGATAAGATTGGTTACGGATCAGATGGAAATGGTATTAAAGTAACCTTCACTTTTAGTGGTAACAAAGGTGATATTTATGAAATTTTAATACCAGCAGATACAGCTGCTTATAGTTTACAATCAGTTCCAGTGATGCCAAGCACAATGGGGACAACGACAACAACGAAAAATGCCGACGGATCAATGCTAATTACGAATACCTTGCTGACGTCAGCAAGTTACAGCCAAGTTTTAAAACTGAATCAAATTAATAACTATCAAGGTCAAGCCGCTCCAATGGATGAAATTGGTACGACTATTAAAACAATTACAACAACTAAAAATGGCGTTATTCAGTCAGAGGCTAGTTTCACGCAAACGATTACGCCCAATGCAGATATTTCAGATCCAGTCCGGACAAATCCGAGTTCCACTGCAATTAACAACCTATTGCCGAGCACGGATTATGTTTATGAGGTTGACATGAATGAAGCAGATGGGGTCTTAAATAACGACTATACGTCAAATAGAGTCAATTCTGCGGCAAACTATGGTGGAACTACTGTCACGATTCCAGTACCAGCAAGCTTTAAATTGAACGTGGATTTGACATCAAGCCTGAATAGCTTGACGAGTGGAGATGGAACAACCATCACCCAGCCAGATGGTGAGGGCGGTGATATTATCATTACTGTGGCACCAGGTAAAGGAAGCCAAAATTTTAACGGGTTACCAGCCTATAAAATTGCTGGTAGTTATGATTTAGAGCAAACTGATCAGCCGCAAACATTGACCGCAAATGGTAACGTTAAGATGACTCAGGTCATTAATGCAAACGGAGATGTCCTGACTGCGGAAAGTAAGAATCCTTGGACTGAAACCATTCTCTCCGTTGGAAATGACGATGGAACACCTACTGACTCCACCGCCAAACTCGTTGCATATGGAAATAGTAGCGTTGCAGATACAAAACTATTACTGGATACAGATGAAAGTAATAATCCGGACTATCTAAATAGCTTTGGTTTTACCACCTCAACCGCTGCCGGTATTAGAGATGCACAGATTACCATCAATATTCCTGATGGGCTGGATGCAACAAGCTTCAAGGTGCCAGATGGTGGTGCTTCGACAGTTGCGTACCTAGAGGGAACCACGTCATATGGATACAGTGTCGTTTTGGCAGATGGCACCACAGAAACAGGTATTGTCCAAGCTGGAGGAACGGTTACTCCTAAATCAAATTCTGCTATTCGGACAATTGTTTTAACACCAAATTACTTAGCACCAGGAGCAACAACTGGCACGACTACAAGTCAAAGAATCATTGTTTACGGTAAATTGTCTGATGAATACGATAATGGAAATCCAGTTCAAAGTGGTGATGAACTAAAGTCATCAATTTCGCTTTCTTCTAAAAATGCAGGAATTGTCTCAACTGACGATACATCATCAGTTACACAAACAGTTATTACTCCGGCCGACACGGTTGCCAAGGCTACTGGTTACGTGCACCAGACCAATAAAGCTGCTGGAGCAACATCTGCTGGTTTAGTGTCATTGGCAATGTCTGGAAACACGAATCAAACTGCAAATTCAATTTACGAACCAATATACTACTTTGTATTGCCAGCAAGCACAACCGTTTCAAGTATGACTAACGTTCCTGATGGCGGTGTGATTTCAGAGTCAGTTGCTAACGATGGTCGAGAAGTCGTAAAAGTTGACTACACTGGAACAGGTCAGTCGATTTCTACTCAAGAAACCTACCTTATTTCTATCGAGCTGGACAATAATAGTGACGCATTGCCGGGCAGTTATCCGACAACAATGTACGTTACTTCCCCAGTAACGCAACTTCAAAATAAAACAGCAGTGATTGATACTTCACTTACTGATGGGGATGACAAAGCCGTTTTAATGGGTAATGGCCAATGGCTGATTGAAAATGTAACGGCCGTATTTGGTTCTACCTTCGCAAAGGGCAATGAAGATGTTATCCCAGTAATGTCTGGTGAGTCACTTCGAAATGGCGATCCAACGTTGACCTTCTACGATTCAATCACGAATACAAATGCTTCACCAGCGACTAATTTAATTTCAGTCGTTAATTTGCCAACAGTCGGTGATGCAGCTGGTTCTGAATATACGTTTAAAATGAGTGGTGCTGTAAATCTACCAACTACTTACCAAACGGCCGATGGAACTGTTGAAATGACGGATGGTCAAACGCTCACTGCGATGTATTCGACCCAATTGGCGGATTTAGTAGATGGTGAGCCAGATCTTTCCAGCTATGTGACTGCTGATCAAGTTACAGATTGGAGTGCGGTGCGTTCAATCGTATTCAAAGTTAGCTCACTGCCAGCATCAGCAACAACTGGTAGAATCGCAATTGAAGGGACAACGGATAATTTTGCCGTTAATACACCAGAGCCAACCCAAATTGGATATCTTGAAACGGGCTTCTCTGCTGATAACTATAATTATTCCTACGCTGATCCTTCTCAAAACGCCTCGATTACAATCAGAAATTATGTAACACCAAGTGCTGAATTAAATAGTCAATCATTTGCCTATGATGGGACAACCAAGGCCAGTGATGAAGATGATTTAACAGCCACAATTTCATTTTCAGATGGTAGACCACAGGCTGTGGTTAGCCTGAATAAGGAAGATGTCACCTTTGCAAAAGATGGTACTGCAGTTGGCTCATATGATTACTCGCTGAGTTCAACTGGGGTAACCAAGATTGAAAACACAATTGGGATGACGATTAATACAAGTGGCGTCTTGGGTGCGGTCATCATCACACCAATCAAGACAACGGTTACTTTGAATGACGGTGGATTTAATTTTGATGGTAAGACCTTTGCTAGTGAAGCTACAGGTTTAACAGCAACGGTAACACTACCAGATGGTACGAAGTCAATGTCTCTCACGACAGCTGATATTACGGTTACTGGTGACGGAACTGCAGTTGGACCATATACCTATACGCTAAGTGATGCTGGTTTAGCAAAGTTAAAAGCGTTGCTTAACGACTCAAATTACCAACTCGATGCGATTGATGCAAAGGGGACTATTACGATTGCCCCTTCCACCTTGGAAGTAACGTTAACAGGGAAAGAAACCGAAATATTCAATGGTACGACTCAATCACCACAATCAAGTAACTATCAGGTAACTTTGCCTGATGGAACGACGCTGAAGCTGGAAGATTCAGATATTGAGTTAGCCAGTGCCAGTGATGGATTACATCCAGGTACTTATGAAGTTGTCTTGTCACAAAAAGGACGAAACAAGGTTCAGGAAGCACTTTCCGATGCATCTAGTGTTATCTACAAACAAGATGCAACTTTATCAATTACGCCGGCTAAAGCAAGTGAGGTTCTTGTCAATAGTGCAACTATTGCATATGGAACGCCAACGCCAACGTTTACCAGTTCATTTGGCAAAGGATTGGATGCCGTACCGCTAACAAATAGTGACTATGAATTCTATGATGTAACTGGTCAATTATTAAGTGGAATTCCCACTGCAGTAGGTGTTTACACGGTTAAATTAAATCAAGCAGCTCAGGACCGGACTGCAGCTGCAAATATTGACTATAGTTTTAGTAATCTGACATTTGTATCCGGTATGTTCACTATTTTGCCGACTGATCCTACCGAACCCGGTGGCGGTGGTGAAACTACTGAACCTGGAACACCAACGATTCCTGAGAATCCAACGACTCCCGAGAATCCAACAACTCCCGAGAATCCAACGACTCCTGAGAATCCAAGTGTTCCCGGAAACCCAGAAAATCCTGTTAAACCAGGAGATGGGGGATTGGGCGGCAATTCAGGTCAAGGTGGCTCGAATGAACCAAATTCTCAAAAACCTGGGAATCAGAATCCTGATGTTACTGGTCAAAAGGTAAGTGCTGGACAAGCTGACTTAATGACTACTAACACTAAGCAATCAGTAGGCAATCAATCACAGGCCGAAAAGTTGCCACAAACGTCTGAAAGAAGCGAGAATCCATTTGTCCTACTTGGATTAAGTTTGATGAGTGTTCTTGGACTCTTAGGACTTGCAAGACGTAAAAAGCAAGAATAGGAATAAGTGATAAAGGAAGATAGCGAAAACGCTATCTTCCTTTTTTTCTAAAAAGTCAGCACAAATCCTTGACCCTAAGCTTGAAAAGAATACAATAGTTAGCATGCTAATTATTGATGGATTTGAAAATAACAACTGGGAGATGAACCAATGTTTAAAATATTGAAACGACTAACTGGTAAAGATTATGCTTATATCGGAATCAGTACGTTGTTTATCGCGTTACAGGTTTGGCTGGAATTGGAAATTCCGGGCTATATGACCAAGATTACTAGAGCACTTGAAACACCAGGAACCACTACTGGAGACATCTTGGATCCAGGAAGTAAAATGATTCTCTATGCTGTTTTGAGTTTGTTTTCTTCTATTATAGTGGGTTATTTTGCTGCTCGTGTGGCCGGTGGCTTTGCTGCTAGGTTACGAAAAGAACTGTATGACCAAGTCTTGGACTACTCAACCCAGGACATCACGCAGTTTTCTGTACCGAGTCTATTAACTCGGTCAACCAATGATATTACGCAATTACAAATGTTTATTGCGATTGGGATGCAAGTGATGATTAAAGCACCAATTACGGCGGTTTGGGCAATGACTAAGATTGCCGGCAAAGGTTGGCAGTGGTCAACAGCTACCGCAGTTGCAGTTGTCGCTTTGATTGTCATGTTGGCCGTCATCTTGACGTTGGTCCAACCTCGATTCAAAATTGTTCAACGGTTAACTGACCGTTTGAACTTGGTGACCCGTGAAAACTTGAACGGAATTCGAGTTGTTCACGCGTATAACGCTGAAAAATTTCAAAATGATAAATTTGATAAAGCTAATAATGATTTAACGGATACCAACATGTTTGCCTTACGTGCGTTGGCGCTAATGAACCCCGGAATGTCACTTATTTCAAGTGGCTTAACTTTGGCTGTTTACGCCATCGGAGCGTACTTAATTGATGCTGCTTCAGGGATGCAAAAGTTAACCTATTTCAGTAATATGATTGTGTTCTCTTCATATGCAATGCAAATTATATTCTCATTCTTGATGCTTTCGTTTGTGTTCGTCATTATGCCTCGTGTAACTGTTTCTGCAGGCCGAATTAACGAAGTGTTGGCTGTTGCGCCAAGTATCAAATATCCCGCAACAAAACCAGTTGAAAAAGAAGCCAACGGAATTATTGAATTTAAGGATGTTAGTTTTCATTTTAGCGATGCAGAAGAAGCCGCAGTTAAACACTTAACTTTCAAAACTAAGCCTGGACAAACTCTTGCACTTATTGGATCAACCGGTAGTGGAAAGAGTACGGTTCTTAACTTGATTGCCCGACGTTATGAAGTTTCAGAGGGACAAGTATTGATCGATGGTGTTGATGTTAGCGACTATCCTGAATCGGATTTGAACGACAAAATTGGCTATGCACCACAAAAAGCAGTGCTATTTAGTGGTGATATTCGGTCAAATATTGATTTTGGAACGAGTACAAATAAATCCGATAAGCTTTCCGATGATGAAATCAAAGATGCTTTGGATACTGCACAGGCACTGGACTTTGTTGAAAGAAAACATGATCAGCTGGATGCAAACGTTGCCCAACATGGGGATAACTTCTCTGGTGGTCAAAAGCAGCGTTTGGCAATTGCCCGTGCCGTTGCCCGCAAACCAGAAATATTGATGTTCGATGATTCATTTTCAGCACTGGATTACGCAACGGATCGGAAGTTACGTGAGACATTAAATAAAAAGAATCATGAAACGACAAAGGTTATTGTTGCACAGCGAATCAGTACGATTATGGATGCTGATCAAATTATCGTTCTCGATAACGGAAATGTCGCTGGAATTGGAACCCATGACGAATTATTGAAAGATAACAAGGTTTACCAAGAAATTGCGTACTCACAACTTTCAAAGGAGGAGCTTGCCTAATGGAAAAACAGACTAAAAACTTTGGCGAAGTGATGAAGAGCTACATTAAGCCATACAGCTCCACTTTGATTTTTGCGCTAATATTTGCAATTTTAGGAAACATTCCAACCATTATCGGACCTAATCGATTGAGTAAAGTAACCAATCTGATTACCGCAGGGTTGCGAGGAAAAATTGATCTAAAACAGATTACGAGTATCGTCATTTTCCTAGCAGTCATTTACGTAATTGGAGCAGCGTTCTCGTATGCGCAAGGGTTCATAATGGCAACTGGGACTCAGAAATTCACGAAAGACTTACGTGAAAAGATTAGTTTAAAGATTAATAAGTTGCCTTTATCCTACTTTGATAAGCATGACGAAGGGGATACCTTAAGTCGAATTACCAATGACTTGGATACCTTTGGCCAAGCAATTAACCAAAGTTTAGGCGCCCTGATTTCTTCAGTTGTGCTCTTAGTTGGAACGATTGCCATGATGATTTATACCAACTGGATTTTGAGTTTAACGGCGATTGTGTCGTCGCTACTTGGTTTTGCAATCACCATTTTCCTTTTGGCGCACTCGCAGAAATACTTTGCTGCTCAACAGAACCGTTTGGCAGACGTATCTGGTTACGTTGAGGAAATTTATACTGGCCATGAAGTTGTTAAAACTTACAATAATACAAACCGAGTTAAGAAGCGGTTTAATTTATTAAATGGTCAATTGTTTGATGCCGTTTGGAAAGCACAATTTATTTCAGGAATCATGCAACCACTGATGGGCTTCATTGGTAACTTTGGCTACGTCATGGTCAGTGTGGTTGGATCAGTTCTTGTCCTAAATGGGCATATTTCGATTGGTGTCGTTGTTGCCTTCATGATTTACGTGCGAATCTTTACTCAGCCACTTTCCCAAATTACCCAGGCATTTGCTAGTTTGCAGACAGCTCAAGCTGTTCTCAAACGAGTGCTTGAATTTGTTACAGAGGATGAGGCAGATGATCGTGAAGATGTCACACCACTTCCTGAAAAGGTACAAGGGAAGATTGACTTCGACCACGTTTCGTTTGGTTACAATGAGCGAACAACGGTCATAAAAGACTTTAGCGCCCACGTTAAACCTGGACAAAAGGTGGCCATTGTTGGGCCAACTGGTTCTGGAAAGACAACCTTAATTAGTGTGTTGATGAACTTCTACAACTTTGATAAGGGAACCATCAAGATTGACGATGTAGATGTTAAGCAGCTTTCAAGTGGGTCAATCCGAAATCAATTTGATATGGTTTTACAAGATACTTGGTTATTTGAAGATACCATCATGAATAACCTGAAGTATAACGGTGAGAACATATCCGACGAACAGGTGATTGATGCTGCGAAAGCAGTTGGGGTTGACCACTTTATTCGAACGTTGCCTAAGGGCTACGACACCATTTTGGATGATACGGTTACCTTATCCGTTGGACAGAAGCAATTGATGACGATTGCCCGCGCATTAGTTCGAAACCGACCAATTTTGATTTTGGATGAAGCAACGAGTTCAGTCGATACACGAACTGAAGAGCAACTCCAAAAGGCAATGGATCTTTTGACAAAGGGTCGGACTTCTCTTGTCATTGCGCATAGACTCTCAACCATTAAGAATGCCGATAACATATTGGTTCTTAAGAGTGGAGAAATTATTGAGTCCGGAACTCATGACGAGTTAATGGATGCAAATGGCTTCTACGCGAACATGTACAACAGTCAATTTGAAAGTTTGACTGCCTAGGGAGGGACGCTATGTTAAATGAGTTAATAGGCCCTAAACTAAAGGCGGTTAACACGTTATTTGAAAAAGCCTTGTCAAAGCGAATTGATAAGACCAATAGCCCTAAGCGACTAACGGGTGGCCAAATGAGCGTAATTGCTTACCTTTATGACAATCCGGATGACGTTATCTATCAACGAGATTTAGAGAAAATCTTTAATCTAAGTCGGCCAACGATCAATGGCATTATTAAGCGTTTAAGCGAAAACGGGTCGATTGAAATCGTCCCTGATGAAAAGGATAAAAGATATAAACGCATTATGCTTTCAAAAGAAGCCTTGGACGCCATGATCAAGTATCGACCAGCTTTTGAGCAAGAAGTTAAACAGGTTGAAAACGAGATGACTCAGGGATTGGATGAAAAACAGGTGCAAGACCTGAAGCATCTACTTGATGTTTGTCGTGATAATTTAAAAGGGTAAACTAACTGACTCTGGATGAAAATCCGGAGTCAGTTTTTTATTTTTTAAGGTGAGTGTGGGATGGTATGAATGCTATACTTACAAGAGCAAAGGTGGTTAATTAATATGGCATTTATCCAATTAAAGAACGAAACAAAACGGTTTAAACAAGAAAGTACAGCTATCATTGCTAACGATAAGATTAGCTTTGATATTGACGAAGGCGAATTGGTCATTATTTTAGGTGAATCAGGAGCCGGTAAGTCAACGGTGTTAAACATGTTGGGTGGCATGGATCAGCCAACGGAAGGTTCCATTGTGGTGGATGGCGAGAACATCGCAACCTACTCAGAGAAACAACTAACGGGTTATCGACGGAATAAAGTGGGATTTGTTTTTCAATTTTACAACCTAGTCCCTAATTTAACTGCAAAGGAAAACGTTGAATTAGCGAGCCAAGTTGCCCCAGATGCGTTAGATGTTTCCGAAACTTTGGATCACGTCGGGTTAAGCAAACGAATGGACAATTTTCCAGCTCAACTCTCTGGTGGCGAGCAACAGCGGGTCGCGATTGCGCGCGCATTAGCTAAAAATCCAAAGCTTCTTTTATGCGATGAGCCAACTGGTGCATTGGATTACCACACGGGAAAACAAATATTGAAGTTGCTGCAGGATACCGCGCGAAAATCTAAAATGACGGTGCTCATTGTGACTCATAACTCGATGATTGCCCCGATGGCTGACAAAGTCATTCAGTTGAAGGATGCAAAGGTCACCTCAATTGAAACGAATGCCAAGCCTACGCCAGTCGAAGATATTGAGTGGTAGGTGAAAGAAATGAATAAAACGTATTTTAAAGCGACAATTCGCGAAATTAGTTCCTCGTGGGGCAAATTTATTTCAATCATTTTGATCATTCTGTTAGGCTCACTCCTTTATGTGGGAATTCGGAGTATTGGTCCCGATTTGAACGAATCCGGAAACCAGTACTTTTCGCAACAAAAGTTGAGTGATTTAAAGGTGGTCTCAACGATGGGACTGACCGATACCGACCTAAGCAAAATTAAAACAAGTCAATCGGTCAAGAGTGCTGATGCGATTCACATGACGACGCTGAAGAAGAACCGAGATCAAGTTGTCAGTGTGTACGGCTATCAAAAAGCTGCCAAATTGGATAAGCTTAAAGTCGTCTCGGGACATTTGCCGCGTCAAGGAAACCAAATCGTACTAGATAACATTGCCAAAGCGGATGGCTATAAGCTGGGCGAGACCTACAAACTTCCTAATAACAGTCATTTGAAGCGGCAAAGCTATAAAATTGTCGGGTTTGTCAATTCCCCTCAATTCATTAGTAGTATCGACAGGGGAACGACGAACGTTGGTAGTGGAACCATCAATTACTTTGCGTATGCTTCAGACAGTGTGTTTAAACAGGATACTTATTCAATGGTTGCGGTTCAGTTTAAAAATGCGGCTCACTATGCAGCTGGTACCGACCAGTATCAACGCTATATTGATCAACAATCTGACCAGCTTAAAAATAGTTTAAAGGGCCGTTCAGCTAAACGGCTTGCAGAAGTTCAAAAGCCGCAGCTGGCTAAAATTAATAAGCAACTGAAGCAGGTAGATGCGCAACAAACGCAGTTGACCGCTGCAGCTGCTGCAGGGCAATCTGCACAGTTAACGACTCAGCAGGCCAAATTAACCCAGGCAAAGCAAAAGCTGACGAAGGCTAGGGATCAAGTGCAGAACCTTGCTAAGCCAACTTATACGTACGCTGACCGCCAAAGTAACCCTGGTTACCAAGATTACTTTGATGAGTCGCATAGTATTGCAGCGATTGCGGTTATTTTCCCAGGATTTTTCCTTTTCATTGCCATTTTGATTACGTTCTCAACTATTTCTAGAATGGTGGAAAAGAACCGGCGTGAAATTGGTCTCATGCGGGCACTTGGCTACAACAAAATGGAAATTTCATTGAAGTATGTCATTTATGCATTATTAGCAGGCCTATTAGGGGCGATAATTGGTAGCGTTGCTGGCATGTTTACGTTGCCACGGTTCGTCTTCAGCTTGTTGGCAAATAACAACATCAATGACTTTGTCGGGGTCGTTCCTTGGTCATACATGGGACAAACAATTGTCGCAGGGCTAGTTGCGACGCTGGCGAGTGCGCTGATCGTATTGGTTATCAATCTTCGTGAAGTTCCAACCAATTTGATGCAGGCAAAGGCGCCCAAAGCTGGTAAACGAATTCTGATTGAACGGATTACACCATTGTGGAATCACTTAAACTTCAATCAAAAAGTCAGTTATCGGAACCTCTTTCGGTACAAAGGCCGCATGATTTTGACCATTGTGGGGATTGCGGGATGTACGGGATTAATCTTGAGTGGGTTTGGAATTCAAGATTCCGTGAACGATTTAATTCCAGATCAGTACGAGCAAATTCAACATTTCCAAGGTGTCGCCACTTTAAACAAAGCAAGTCAACAAATTCACTCAACTAAAATTTCAAGCCAAAAGTCTGCTGTCATGAAATCGGTGACTGTCAGAGCGGCCGGCTCTAACAGCAATGATACGGCTACTTTGATTGCACCCAAGACGGGCAAGAACTTCACCAAATTTGTCAGCCTAAAGTCGGCATCAACGAATAAACAGTTGCATCTTTCGAACAGTGGCGTTATCATTTCGGAAAAGTTAGCAACCGACATGAACGCGAAGGTTGGCAGCCACATTACGCTGAATTCTGACGAGAAACAGGTTAATGTTAAGGTTACCGGAATTACTAAAAATTACGCGGGTCACTGGCTGTATGCGACAAAGGCTTATTACCAAAAGGTGATGCCAGTCAAATTTGCGGCAACTTCTGTTCTATTTAAAACGAATCAGGTTAAGAAGCATCAACGAACTAATTTGAGTCGGACGCTCCTTAAGCAGGATGGCGTATTGAACGTCAGTTTTCCACGTTATTCCGTCGCTTCATTGGGGAGCGGGGGACTTGGATCTGTTGTCCTCATTATGATTGTGATGTCCGGCGCTCTTGCGTTAGTGGTTCTCTATAATTTGACCAACATCAATATTTCGGAGCGACTACGGGAGCTTTCCACGATTAAAGTGCTGGGCTTCTATGACCGTGAAGTCACGGCATACGTTGCGAGAGAAAATGTTATTTTTACGATTGCCGGGATTATCGTTGGTTGGGGGATTGGCGTCTTTCTCCACCGCTTCATTATGATTAAGGCGCAAACGGGTAGTATTTTATTTCCACTTGTCATTCACTATCCAGGTTTCTTGTGGTCCGCATTAATCACGTTAGTTTTTAGTATCATTATCGGAGTTATTACGCATTTTCAACTAAAAAACATTCGCATGTTGGACGCACTATCCTCAAGCGAATAGGTCAATAATAAATTGCTTTTAATATTCATTTAATATCATTGAATATTTTGTGGCGCAAATTCAAAACACAAAAAGAGACGTAAATCCCTTTTGTGACGGAGGATTTGCGCTATTTTTGTGTCGCTAATTATTAAGAAATTCTTGCGTAGGGAGGCAAAAATATTCACATTTTTACACCGTTATATTCACATAAAAAGCAAAAGTGCGGACTAGACTTAATTCATTGATTGAAAAAGACAACAAAGAAAGAGGCTGAGCCCAATGGAAAGTATTTCAAATGCACACCCAATGCCGGTGATAAAAAGGAGAAAATTCAGATGGCAACGGTTATTACCTTGGTTGATTCCAGTTGGAATTTTCGCCATTTGGCAACTCAGCAGCAGTGTTGGTTGGCTATCAAGCGACACACTGCCATCCCCGCTAGACGTCATTAAAGATGGCGTTAGCTTAGCACAAAGCGGTGAACTGCAGAAAAACGTCAGCATCAGTTTATTTAGAGCACTGGTTGGATTTGCAATCGGCGGAAGCGTTGGTTTCATCCTTGGATTTCTAAACGGAATTTCAAAGATTTTTCGCGGATTAACTGATTCAACCGTCCAAATGTTGCGGAATATTCCGCATCTATCGTTGATTCCGCTCGTTATTCTACTCATTGGAATTGGCGAATCAGCCAAGATTTCTCTGGTAGCAATTGGGGTCATGTTCCCAATTTATATCAACACGCTTCATGGAATTCGCTCAGTTGATCCGGAGCTAGTCGAAATGGGTCAGTCGTATGGATTAACAAAAGTGCAACTGTTCTCCAAGATCATTTTCCCAGGCGCGCTACCCACCATTTTGATGGGAGTTCGATACGCGCTGGGGGTAATGTGGACGACCTTGATTGTCGCTGAAACAATCTCATCAGATTCTGGAATCGGGTACATGTCAACGAATGCCCAGGAATTTATGGATATGAAAACGGTCCTACTATGTATTTTAATTTACGCATTGCTTGGTAAGATTTCCGATTTAATTGCCAAGGGGCTGGAAAGCTACCTACTAGATTGGCGTCAGGCGAAAGGAGATGTCACAAATGACTGATGAATTCGTAAAAATTAGAAATGTGGCGAAAAATTATGGCGACAAAGTCATTTTGCATGATGTTAATTTAAGCATTCAAAATCATGAGTTTATTGCGTTGGTCGGCAAAAGTGGTGGTGGGAAAAGTACCCTCCTCAGACTGATTGCTGGACTAGAAAAGCAAAGTAACGGTGAAATTAATTTTAGCCAAGAAAACCCCATCATTCGGGTGATGTTTCAAAATGATCGGCTCTTACCGTGGCTCACGATTGGCGAAAATGTTTGTTTCCAAAGCAAAAATAAGGAGACCCAGACTGAAGCTTCGGAAATGTTGGAACTGGTGGGATTGTCGGATCAGAAGGATAAATATCCAAGCCAACTTTCCGGTGGTCAAAAGCAACGAGTCGCGTTAGCAAGAGCCTTAATGGCCCATCCACAACTGTTGCTGTTGGATGAACCACTTGGCGCATTAGATGCGCTGACCAGAAGGCAAATGCAGGATCTGATATTAAAAATTTGTCGAGAACAAAAGTTAACGACCATCTTAGTGACGCATGATGTCAATGAGGCGGTTAGAATGGCTGATCGAGTCATCGTCATTCGCGACGGAACGAGCCGTTTTGAAGAGACTGGTGTCGAGAGTGATGACGTTGCAAAAGTTGCCATTGCTGCTGAAACCGTCCTCCATGACATTATGGGGGAGGAGGCTATTTATGGCTGAGCAAAAAATGACGCGGCACGGAAAACCCTATCTATATGAAGTGGACTTTATGCGCTGCGTCTTCATCTTTGGTGTCCTACTTAATCACACAACAACGGCATTTGGGACCGCGATGAATGACAGTCTGAGTAAATCACTGATTCACGCGACCCACTTGTCGTTACATTTTACCCGAATGGGCTTCATGTTCATGACCGGATTGGTTCTTTTCCTAAATTATTATGGTAAGAATTCAAAATGGCTGACTTTTTGGAAACGCCGATATACCAGTGTTGGAATCCCTTATCTAGCATGGAATGCAATTTTGCTCCTATTTGTGGATTTGTTCTCTGGTATTGCGCTGAACGGGATGCAGTACTGGAAAGATTTTAGTTACTCAGTGTTACATGGAAATAATTTCTATCTATACTATGTCTTCGTTGTTTTCCAACTTTACCTGATTTTTCCAGCCTTCATTTGGCTATTCCGGAAGTTTAAAGATCATCACAGAACGATTCTGCTCGTTAGTTTCACCATTCAACTCGCGTTATTAATTGGTGTGAAATATGGATTACCTCACATTGATAATAGTGGTTGGCCATACATTTTTAGGGCATACGGAAATAACGTCCTCATGTATCAGGCGTACTTCTTGGCCGGTGGTTATACGGCGATCCATTATCAAAAAGTGACCGCCTTCCTCACCAAATTCAAGAAGCAAGTCTACGCGATTGCGGTCCTTTTATCGTTTGGAACCTTCCTCTTGTATGAGTACAACGGGCGCATTTTGAAACTGTCATTTAGCAAAATGATGACTGCCCAACAGCCGTATCTAATGGTTTACGCGTTGGTGATGGTCGCGGTTGTTTTCCTAATTGGTCAAAAGTACGCATTTTATCGGATGCATGGGTTAAACCCAACCGTTGAAAAATTTATCGCAACAAGCTCTAAGGTATCATTTGGAATTTACCTTGTTCAAACAATTCCACTGGCAATCCTAAGCTTTACGTTAAGCAAATTAACGTTTATCCCTTCGTGGTTGATGTTTTGGGGAATCCCAATTGGCTACGCGTTCGTCGTTGGGAGTTCATTTCTCATTTCGTACTTCTGCCTCAAGGTACCGCCATTTGACCTCTTAATTGGTCGTGGAAAGTTAAAGTGGCCTTGGAAATTCAAGCAACCAAATTCAGAAAATATTGCAATTGAAGCAGAGAAAAAATCCAGTCACGCATAAGAAAGAAGCGATTATATGACAAAATTAACAACAGCATTAATCAAAGAATTAGATGTAGACCAAGACAAAAATATACTGCAAGATGCAGAAAACGGCATTTGGTATACCCGTCGTCAATTCCAAATGGACGTAGAATCGCTCAAAAATTCGATGTTGGCAAGAAACGTTGGCTATGGCGATCACGTATTAATTGCGTTACAAAACGCAGTCGTCTACGCCCCCCTCATGCAAGCAATTTGGGAAATTGGTGCTGTGGCATATCCAATTTCTGATACAACACCAGGTGAGGAGCTAACAGCCTTAATCAGTAGTGATGACTATCCGGTTGCATTTGTTCAACAGCAATTTGCAAAGCCACTGTCAGGACTAGCTGGTATTACGAGAACGACCATTTCCTTAAGAACAATCATGGAATTACCAATTCTTTGGAATGATCGGGTCTTGGTTAACCGGACGAAGCCCAATGAAACCCGCATTCTTGAAACGGATCTTGCGTTGGTGCTGCATACTTCCGGAACAACTGGTAAGCCCAAGAGTGTTGGCCTAACTCACGAGTTGTTGTACAACGGGGCAATTCATGATCGTGATAGCCATGAAACAACGTCGAAGGATACTGCTTTGATTATGATGCCAATGTTCCACGTTAATTCACAAATTATGTCGTTGCTTCAAATGCGGCTGGCTGGTGGACGAGTATCGATTGCTAAGAAATTTAGTGCCAGTCGATTCTGGTCACAAGTTGCCAAAGGTGATGTGACCTGGGCCTCGGTTGTGCCAACAATTTTATCAATTTTGTTGCTCAACGAAAAATCACAAGCACAGTTTGATGACTATCAAGATCAGATTCATCTTCGATTCTTGCGAAGTTCATCCTTTGCGCTGCCACTTAAGAAGCTGACGGATTTTGAAGATCGGTTCCACACGTTAATCTTAGAAGGTTATGGGATGACTGAAACTGCGAGTCAATGCACGATTAACCCGTTAGATGCACCCAAAGTTGGCTCAGCTGGGAAACCATTTGCAACTGACTTAAAACTCATCGTTGACGGTGAGATGGTCGATGCGCCTGATGTGGTGGGCGAAATTGCGGTTCGTGGTGATCACGTTATTTCTGACTACCTGGAGACAAATCCAGAGTCATTTCACAATGACTGGTTCTTAACCGGTGATTTAGGTTACCTAGATGAAGATGGCTACCTATTTGTAAAAGGTCGTCGGAAGGAAATGATTAGTCGCGGTGGTGAGAAAGTTGCGCCCGCTAAGGTCGAAAATGTGCTCAATGAGTTACCGTTCATTGAACAAGTTGCGATTATTGGGATGCCCGATGATTTATATGGAGAAGCTGTGACGGCTGTGACCATCTTAAAGGCAGGCGAAACAAGTCGCCCACTAGCTAAAGAAAAGATTTTAAAATATACGGAACATAAGTTGGCTAAATTCGAACGGCCAACCGAAGTTATTTTTGTTGATGAATTCCCATTGAATACGACTGGTAAAGTGGTTCGCCCTAAGCTGCGTGAATCATTACTAGCTGCCAGTGTTGGAGGAGAAGCATGAGTAAGAAATGGAAAAAGTACCTCCTTATTTTAATAGTGCTTCTCGGAATTGGTGGCGCATTTTATGGCTACAAACAGGCCAATAATAGTGCTTCAACGACTAGTTTAAAAACAATCACGATTGGTTATCAAAAAGCCGATCCCGTTGACATTTCGCGTCAACGTGGTGATTTAGCCAAGAAGATGAAGAAAAAAGGGTATCACGTTGTATTCAAACAGTTCCAAGATGGAACCGCGCTGATGACGGCATTGAAGAGTGGCAATATTGACTATGCCCGTTTGGGTGATACGCCACCAATTACGGCTCAAGCAGCTGGAACCAAACTGGTCTACATCGCCGCTGGTGCTTCCAAGGAGAACGGAACTGGGCTCGTCATTCCTAAGAACTCCTCCGTTAAATCAATTAAGGATTTAAAAGGTAAGCGAGTTGCGTACACGAAGGGCACGAGTTCTCAATACCTGTTACTATCTGCCTTAAAGAAGGCCGGAATGTCAGCCAGCGATATTAAATGGGTCAACATGGACCAATCAGCTGCCAGCGTTGCCTTCTCAAAGGGGAAGGTTGCGGCATGGTCAACTTGGGATCCTTACACAGCCCAAGCTGAGGTTCAAATGGGCGCCAAGTTGCTTATTACGGGTAAGAACGGCGTCAGTTACAACCGTGACTTCGTCGTGGCAATGAAGAACTTCGCTAAGAAGAATACGGATGTTTCTAGTTACCTCACTAAGTACTTGGCAGCAGATATGAAATGGGCAGATACCCATCATGAAAAGCTGATTAAGATGTTGATGAAGTCGTTAGGTCTTTCGCGTAAAGTTGTGACTAAGACGGTTGAACGTCGGAGTTATTCAATGGGTAAGGTGACAACGAAGATTGTGAAACAACAGCAGGAAATCGCAGACATGTTCTATGCATCTAGTTTAATTAATAAGGATGTTAAGGTTTCAAAGATTGTGATGTCAGGTAAATAGGGATGTGTGAAAGAATGGGGTGGAACAAAACAAAAGTTTTGTTCCACCTTTTTTCTGTCCCCCTATTATTCTTTTAATCGGGCTCCAAAAGGCACTAACTTCGTGTCGTTGTCGATTACACTAAGCCAAAGACCCAAAGACCGGCAAGTGTAAGTCGCAACTCCCTACGCCTAACCTAGATTAACAAACAATCCAGGTACGGGATTATTCGTTAATCTAGGTTACGCTCGGAAGCTAATCGTCTTTTGTCACACCTTTGTTCTTTTTTTGGTTTAAAATATAAAGCGAATAGGAGGGGTTCGATGACACAACAAATTAAAATTCCCACCCAAATTGAAGTCCGTGGTGGAGAAGTTAACAACTTAAAGGGGATTGATGTCGACATTCCCCTGAACCAGTTTGTCGCCGTATCAGGCCTTTCGGGTTCTGGGAAATCCTCCTTAGCGATGGGAATCCTGTACGCTGAAGGTTCACGCCGTTATTTGGATGCGTTAGCGACTTACACGAGACGCCGAATTAACCAGGTTGGGCGGCCAAACGTCAAATCAGTTAAGTACATTCCGGCCGCGTTAGCGCTGCGCCAGCGGCCTAACGTTCCTTCCGTGCGCTCAACCGTCGGCACGATGACCGAAATTTATAATGTTTTACGGCTGATATACTCACGGTTGGGGTCGCTGGTTTGTCCCAATGGTCATCGAATAAAGCCAACAATTAAGATTGCAGAAGCAATGGATGTTGTGGGTGACCAAATGAGTGTCATTGAGTGTCCCGTTTGTGGGGTTAAATTTCATGCATTTGGTGCCGAGGACTTTGCCTTCAATTCGGATGGCGCTTGTCCAACCTGTGGTGGCTTGGGAAAAACGAAGCAAATAGATGCAAGCAAGCTAATCTATGATGAAAACTCAAGCTTGGCTGACGGGGCGATTGCCTCATGGCGTTTACCAGGCCGAAATTTCATGCCAACGGTGGCGGCTGCAATGGGGATTCGGACCGATATTCCATACAAGGATTTGACGGATGAGGAAAAGAACACGGTTTTGCACGGTGAAAAGAAGCAGTATCCCGTCGACATTCTTTCTGGTACTGGGCGGGTTTTTCATATGGAGCATGCCCTATTTGAAAATGCCTACAACGCAATTGAGGACAGTATGGCAACTACTAAAAGCGAGCGGGCACTAAAGCGATTGAATCAGTTTTATAAATTTAGTACGTGTGAAACCTGTCACGGAACTCGGTTGAACCCGGATCGGTTGCACCAAGAGGTTACCGGGTTGAATATCGCTGAAGCGAGTGAAATGCCACTTGGTGATTTAACGGATTTTGTCACTAAAATGAAGGCTGCCTTACCGGAAAATATGCAAGCATTAGCGACTAATTTAAGTTCTGAATTGTTAAATCAATTGCAGCCGTTGCTCGATTTAGGGTTGAACTATTTGACGATGAATCGATTAGGATCAACACTTTCAACCGGTGAGTTACAACGGATTCAATTAGGCCGCACGTTGCGAACGGAAACGACCGGCGTTCTGTACATTTTGGACGAGCCATCAGTGGGGCTACATCCTGATAACATTGCTGGGCTGATTAAAATTTTCAGGCAGCTGATTGCAGGCGGAAATTCATTGGTCGTTGTCGATCATGAAACGTCAATTATTAACGCAGCGGATTGGGTGATTGAAATTGGCCCTGGATCTGGTGCAAAGGGTGGTCAAGTCGTTGCGACCGGCACCCCGGATGAGTTAAAGAAGAATCATAAGTCACTGATTGGACCATTTTTGTCCGGCGAGGCAACCATTCAATCTCGGAAATTAGCAAGTGAAAAGGCGCTATTCAAAGCGAGTCAATTTGGCTTAACGGTTAATCACCGTTTTAATTTAAATCAATTGACGGCTAAGTTCCCGCTGAAGAAAATTAGTGCAATTACTGGCTTTTCTGGTGCCGGAAAGACGACTTTAATTTTGGATAGCTTGGTGCCAGCGCTTGAACGCTCAATTAAGAAGCAAAAGCTCCCAGAGCATGTGGCCAAATTAGACGCTGGACAGCTCCGCCATGTCGTTAGTGTGGATGCAACTCCGGTCGGCAAAAATATGCGTTCAACGGTTGCAACCTACACGAACATCATGGATGCGTTGCGTAAATTATTTGCAAGTTTGCCCGACGCCAAAAAGAACCACTACACAGCAAGCTACTTCTCCTACAATAATAAGGAGGGTGGCTGTCCAACCTGTGGCGGAACCGGCCAAATTTCACTGGATATCCAGTATTTACCGGATATGGTGGAAACCTGTCCAACTTGTGGTGGAAATCGGTTTAACCCGGACATTTTGAAAATTAAGTGGCGCGGGAACTCGATCGCTGACTTATTGGCGCTAGAAGTGGAAGAAGCAATTCCAGTTTTGAAGGATGAAACGACTATTGCTGATACGCTTCAAGTTTTAAAGGAAATGGGACTTGGCTATCTGCACTTGGGCGAAGATACACCAACGTTGTCAGGTGGTGAGGCACAACGACTGAAGCTGACGTCCCACTTGAAACGTCGGCAAACAAACAGTCTTTTCATTTTCGATGAACCGACGATTGGGCTCCATCCATTGGACGTTCAAACGTTGTTGAAAGTGTTTGATCAACTCCTTGAGCAAGGGGCAACAATCTTGCTCATTACCCACGACTTAGACTTGATGGCAAACTCAGATTACCTCTTTGATTTAGGACCAATGGGCGGATCCGACGGGGGCCAGATAATGGCGCAGGGTCGACCAGATGATCTTGTGAAACAACCAAATGGCTTAACCTCAAAGTACCTGAGGGAACACTATCAAAATCACCATATGACAGTATAAAAAATGAGGGTGAGACAAAAGGCGGTTTGCTTATGAGCATAGCCTAGATTAACGAGTAATCCTGTACTTGGGATTATTTGTTGATCGTAGCTAGGCGGAGAAAGCAGCCTTTTGGAACCCGACTAAATAAGAATATTCGGAAATAGAATAGGAGCTGGGACAAAACATTTGTTTTGTCTCAGCTCCTTTTGTAAGTTTATGAAACTGGAACTGCGTCTAACACCTTGAGCATAGCATCATTGAAATTTTGGAGATCATTAGGATTTCGGCTCGTCACTAATTGATCGTCAACGACAACCGTTTTATCCTCAACATCTGCGCCAGCATACTTCAAGTCTACCTGAATCGTTTTGAAGGCGGTCATGTGTCGTCCCTTCGCCTTGTCCGCAGTGATGATCAGCTGGGGGCCGTGGCAAATTGCGAAGACTGGTTTGTTTTGATCCATAAAAGCTTCTACAAACTTGACGTAGCGGGGATCCTCACGTAAGCTGTCGGGCGAATAGCCACCGGGAAGCAAGAGCCCAATGAACTGATCTGGGTTAACGTCCGCGATACTTTCATCAATCGTAAATGGATTGTCGTGTTTACCCTTCACAATTTTACCCGACTTATCTTCAATTAAAATTGGATAATACCCGGCTTTTTGTAAGGCGCTTCGAGGGGAAGTAAGTTCAACATCTTCAACGCCATCAGTTACTAAGACGGCAATTCGTTTATTCTCTGCCATTGAAATGTCCTCCTTTATTGTTATCCCTACTATATCTAAGGTGGGGGTCAAATCGCAATGAATTTGATTGAGAATGTAAGCCCTTTCTTGATTGCTAAAAATAGTGTACATTTAAGGGGACAATTAAACTAATTGAGGTGTGAATTATGGCAGAAATGAAAGCTTCACAAGCTTTAGCACAAGTTTTAGAATCCTGGGATATCAAACGGGTATACGGTATTCCAGCCGATACGGTAATCGATGGGTTTTATCAAGAACGGGATAAAATTGAGTACATTCAAGTTCGCCACGAGGAAGTAGGCTCGCTGGCTGCTGTCGCAACGGCCAAGGCAACCGGCAAAATTGGGGTCATGTGCGGGTCAGTCGGACCAGGGGCACTTCATCTACTTTACGGATTATACGACGCCAAAATGGATCATGTGCCTGTTCTTGCCATCGTTGGTCAAACAGTCACAAAAGCAATTAACACCGCTTATCTTCAAGAAATGGATGAGGATGCTTGGTTCAGTGACTTTACCGATTTTCATAAACAAGTAACCACGGCAGAACAGATTCCAGACGTTGTGGATGCTGCCATTCGTTATGCATACGGACACAATGGCCCTGCCGTCATTATTATGCCAGATGACTTACCAGCGCAGACAATTAATTTTGAACCAATTAAAACCAAGCAAATTAGCCATTCAACGATTGAAAGTAAAATTGCGGATGAAGATGTGGCCGAAACACTCGATTTGATTAAAGCAGCCAAGCGGCCCTTATTGCTAGTTGGTCAAGGGATGAAGGGAAATCGGGAACTTATTCAAGCTTTCTCGGAAAAGTTTCAGCTTCCCATTGTGACGAGTGCGCCTGCAATTGGCGTTGTATCGTCTGATTTCAGAAACATGCTGGGATCAATGGGACGAATTGGGTCCAAACCCGCTTTTGAAGCCGGCCAGTTAGCTGACTTGCTAATCATGGTTGGGACCAACTATCCGTTTGCCCGCTTCTTACCAAAGACTATTAAAGTCGTTCAAATTGATACCCGTTTATCCGTTTTGGGTCGTCAACGTGCCGTGGATCAGGCGGTGTTAGCAGATGGCAAAGCCTATCTTCAAAAGTTGATTGACGCTGGAAACCTACAACCATTTAACGGTTGGGTTAAGGCCAATCGAACCAATCGCCAAAATTGGCTAAATTACTTAGCCAAACGCGCTTCTCAACCAGGGCAGTTAACCGCTGAAGCCGTCATTAATACCATCAAGCAACGCGCTGATCAAGACGCTTATTTTGCACTCGATGTTGGTAACAACGTCACGTGGGCTACTCGACAACTCCCCTTTAATGCTGATCAGGAGATGAGCATGTCGTCCTGGATTGGCACAATGGGATATGGATTAGCAGCTGGGCTGGCCGTCAAATTGGAACAACCTAATCGCCAAGTCATTAGCATCATGGGCGATGGCGGCTACACAATGGTTTCTCAAGATTTACTAACGCAGGTGCAGTACCAAACCCCCGTTATCACCGTTATTATGAAAAACTCAGCGTTTGGCTTTATTTCCCACGAAGAATCTAGCCGGGGACAGTCGGACTATGGGGTTCAATTTGTCGGGGCAAATTGGGCTGGCGTTGCTGAGAATATGGGGGCTGTCGGCTTGCACGCCCAGACGCAGGCTGAACTAGATGAGGTATTTAACAAGGCACTAGATTTGCAAGCACAAGGAGACAAACGACCCATCGTCATCGAAGCCAGCATCAAAAATGAGGACCCGGTTGACACGAGTTTCATGCCAATTGATCCTGACCAATTTGATTCTAAAACAATCAAGAAGTTCCGGGATACTTACGGCATTACGGAAGCTGATCAACCTGCACTTTCAACTTTGCTTTAACTTTGGGGTTGAAGCTGGTATCATCTTACTGATAGATGAAAGAGGTTGGAAAAGGGATGCAATTTGAATGGCAAAAGGAAACGGGTCCGGATCAAACTGTCAAAAAGTTTTTAGGAACAAAGGGTGTTAGTCACCGCTTAATTAGTGCGGCTAAACAGGAAAGTGATGCTTCTTTTCAATTAAATGGTGACTTGGTGGATGCAAGCGAATTCGTTTCGGTGGGGGATACCATTGGGTTCAATTTACCGGATGAACCCTCCGATCCAAATGTTCCAGTAAGTTATGAGCCGTTAGACATCGTGGCTGAAACCAATCACTGGCTGGTCGTCAATAAGGAGGCTGGGCTGACGGTTGTTCCTGGTCCTGCAAATCGTGAGGACACGCTGGTTAACCGGATTAAGGGCCATTTGATGAATGAAAATTCAGCGCAGCTAGTTCCCCATATTATTACCAGATTGGACCGCTTTACGAGTGGTTTGGTTTTAGTTGCAAAACACCGATATGCTAATTCGCTCTTTAGCGAGCAACTGGCTAATCATGAATTGAAAAAGACGTATATTGCTATCGTTTCGGGAAATATGGAAAAAGCCCATGATTTAATTGATAAGCCAATTCGACGAGCGGATGAGGGCTTTAATCAGATTGTGGCACCAGATGGGAAATCCGCACAAACGGAATACTGGGTCCTGGGCCAGAACGATGATTATTCGCTGGTAAAAGTTAATCTGTTGACTGGCAGAACGCATCAAATTCGGGTTCATTTTCAAGCAATTGGTCATCCGTTGTTGGGCGATGAATTGTATCATGGTCCGTTGAATTTGGGCATTAGCCGTCAAGCACTCCATGCGAGTGAGTTATCGTTTACGGATCCGTTTACGGGTGAGTTGCAACAGTTTAAGGCAGACTTGCCGGCAGATATGGCGCAATTGAATAACTTTTGAAAGTAGCTGAGCGAGCTACTTTTTTTGTTTCCAGCGAGCATGGTACAATGGGTCTATTAAAGGATTTTGAGGTGAACAAATGGCTGAAAAGAAGCAACACGTTTCTTGCATTGTTGATAATCGAGAATATGAGGTCGAAGAGGGCGTCTACTTAAAAGAGCTTTCCACTGAATTACGGAATCGAATTAAGGCGGATCATCCAAAGGTAACACCGAATGATTTTATTTGTAGTCACCACTTATTGCGTTACAGGTTAGCCAGTGTCGATGCTTTGATTAATACCGATTTAAAGCAGAGTGGCAAAATTAATCGAAAACTGACTAAAGCGCTTCAAAGCGATGATTATGAAGTCACGGATGTGAATGATAAATTACTGCACAGTCTCACTTTTGGGCAAAAGATTGCCGATGATGTGGCTCGTTTTGGTGGTAGTTGGGGATTCATCATTATTTTCGTTTGCATCCTGGTTTTCTGGATGGTGTTCAATTCTCTGCAATTGTTTGGCATTCATTTTGATTCGTATCCGTTTATTCTACTGAATTTATTCTTGAGTTGTATTGCCGCAATTCAGGCGCCCATCATTATGATGAGTCAGAATCGGTCTGCGGATCGCGACCGGCTTGACGCAGAAAATGATTTTCACGTTAATTTAAAATCCGAACATGAATTAAGAATTTTGCATGCTAAGTTGGATCACCTATCTCAAAATCAAATGCCCCATTCGCTTGAAGTTTCAAAAGTTGAAATTGAAATTCTAAGTGAAATTCGGAGTGAATTGGTTGAGCTAAGATTGCGACAGGAATCATTGGAACAGTCGGTTAATGGACTAGAGCAAAAATCAAAAGGACAACCGCTTTGACTTTTAGGGGTTTGTTCAGTATCCTTGTATCTAAGTAACAAATAGGAGGATTTTTGTGTTAACCATTAGAACAGCCAAATCGGATGATGCGGGCCAGATAGCGCCCTTAATTAATCTGATTTTTGATGAAATGCAGCTTGAGGAATTAGAAGATATTCCTGAACCTGGATTAGAGAAGGTCATTACGATGGCTTATCGAACAAGAACTTATTTGTCCGATAAGGCAACCACCGTGGTGGCCGAGGCCAATGGCCAAGTTGTTGGGGTTGCCTTTGGGTACCCTGGCGAAAATGAGGAAGCGGTTGATCGGGTTCTAGAGAACTTATCCGCTAAGAGTAACGATTTTGATGAGCCAATGACGTTTGACTCAGAAACAAATGGCAACGAATGGTACTTAGATTCCATTGCTGTATCGCCAGATTATCAAGGGCATGGCGTTGGAAGCCAGCTTTTAAGAGCACTTCCAGAATATGCTAAGGCAGACGACGAGTCTGTCATCGGTTTGAATGTCGACTTTGAAAATCCAGACGCGATGAAACTTTATGGGCGTCATGGCTTTGAGGCTGTCGGCAAGCGGATGATTGGGGACCACGAGTATTATCACATGCAAAAGCAGGTTGATAATCGAGCCACCATTAAACTTTAATCTAAAAAGTCCTGAGTTTGGAAATTCCAAACTCGGGGCTTATTTCATTTGATTCCTAAAATAACTCATGACTAAACCGATGGCCACTGATAGAATAGAAACAATATCACTAAATGGAGGCACAAACGATGAAGGATAATCTTCAATTGGGTGACGATGAATTTAAGCAGATGCTGTTGATTCTGGCAAATCCCGTCACACAAAAGAATCACAAAGACTTTAAATTTTTAGACTACGAAATGAATGAAATTGCCGATGATATTTGGGCAATGCCCGCCTATATGGCCGATGATGATGACTTTAGTTTCTTCTTCATTATCACTAAAATTGATTCGGGCGAAACGGTTGTTGCGTTTGCTGAAGGCCAATTTGATGATCAAAAGTTTAATCTTGGAAACCCAGTAACAACGGGTCAGGGGCTCAACACACTTTATGAACAGCAGCCCGATCGCGCCAAACGAGTTCTGAAATTTTTGAATGATATTTCTAAGGCAAATGAGGGCGAGTGGCGAATGATTGAAGCGTCATAAGCTGTAAAGAAGAGGGGGGAGTTGTGATGAAGGTTCGTAATTTTAGTTGGCCACTATTTTTGTCGCCATTTATTTCGCGGATGGGCGACTCCCTCTACATTTTTGGGCTAAATTGGTTTGTCGTGAAGGCAACTGGAACCACATCTTTACTAGGAATGGTGCAAGCGTTCGGGGGAATTGTCCTCCTGCTTGGCGATTTTTTCTGTGGGGTATTGATTGATAATTATAATCGAAAGCGAATTTTGGTAGCATCGGAGTTCATTAGTTTAGCGGCCTGTTTTAGTTTTGCATTCATCGTGAATCCGAACAATCCAGCTCCTTGGCAATTATTGACGCTTACGGGTGTTCTTGATGTTGGTCTGGCATTTAGTTTGCCGGCTGCGAAAGCGATTGTGCCAGAAGTCATTCACTCAAAGGCCTTGCAGCGATTTAATGCATTATCAAACACAACCATTAATCTTGCGGATGTGGTTGCCCCACTGATTGGCGGATTATTGCTGACAATAAAGTGGATTAACTTTCGTGAGTTTTTGGCAATTAATGGAATTTCGTTTACGATATCATTTTTACTATTCGTCTTTATGCCCTATAAAATGCAAGAATCGACTCGTGAGCGGCTTAGCATTTTCGATAGTTTGGCGTCTGGATTCAAGTATGTGTTAAAAAGCCCGCTGCTAATTGAAAATGTGGCGTTAAGTGGCGTTGCAAACGTGATGTACGCTGCAGCCCGCTTAGTTTTGCCATACGACGTTAACCACTTTTATGGGGGTAAATCGGCACTGTATAGTATTTTGTTGAGTGCATTGGCAATCGGGGGCATTCTAGGTGGACTTAGACTGACATTTGAATCGGGACGGGGACAGCGAGAAAAGAATTATCGAGATTTGATCATTGCGAGTGGCATGCTAATGATTACTGGTATTTTCAAGTTCTATCCCGTACTGCTGGTCTTTGCCTTGGTCTATGGATTTTCAATGGCCTCATTTAATATTAGGGCGTTTACTGTGACACAGGACTTAACCGATAATCAGTATTTGGGAAGAATCTTTGGAATTTGGTTTATTGCGATTGATGGCTTGCAGCCAATTGGGTCCTTTGTCTTTGGTTGGGCAACGGATTACCTTCATAATTGGTCGTTCCTAGCAATCGGAATTTGTTTAGCAATTGGAATAGTTGCCGTTAATCACATGATTAAGGGAATGAAAAAAGCCTAGTGTCAGTCACGAAAAAGTGATTGATCCTAGGCCTTTTGCTTAGCCAAAATTAAAGTAACGAATCACAGCCATAGCAATGATGCCAACGACTACCACAATCAGAAGACTCTTTGAGATGATGGCAGCGATGACTGCTGGAATGGTTGCAAGGACATTTTGCCAGTCAAATAGAGGCAAGTGACCGGTTTTGGCGACCAATAGATTTTCAAACATGAGCGCCGTCATAATCGTAATTGGCATGAAGGATAAAAATTTGATAACTAAGGCTGGCAACTCAAATCGTTTCACCAGTAAGAAAGGAACGACTCTTGATAGAATTGTGACAATGCCACAAACCACAATCGTTAAAAATATGTAGAGATTCATTTATCAATCACCATCCCAAATGCACACCCCAAAATTGTTGAAAAGAGAACCGCAATATTAGCGGACATGACCGCCATCGAAAAGTAGAGGCAAATGACAACAAACAGCATGACGAGTAATTGGGTCCGGAAGCCCTTTGTTTTGTCAGTGATAAGCTGCAAGTAGACGAGGCCAATGAACATGGCAACCAAGGCAAAGTCGAGGCCAAACTTTTCGGGCGATGAAATGAGACTGCCAATCCAAGCGCCAACGATCGTTGCCAAAATCCAAATCAGATAGGCCAGCAGGTTTGCGGCATGCTGCCAACGCGCGGTCAGGTGCTGCTTGGTACGGTTTAGTTTATTCATTGCTAACGCAAAGGTTTCATCCGTTGTTAAAATTCCGATTCCGATATTATTTAGGATGGAATCTTTTCGGAAGTATTGGGCAAGGGTGGTCGCCATTAAGATCATGCGTGAATTGACTAGAAACGTGGAAATTGCAATTGCTGAAATCGGATCGTGGACCAGAATCATGTTTGCGATGATGAACTGAGCCGATCCCGCATAGACCCAAAAGGACATGAAGGCAATCATTAAGATGCTAAGGTGGCTAGTGTGACCAATGATGCCAAATGCAATTCCAACACCTATGTAGCCGAATAGGGTTGGCACGACGTCTTTAACGCCGGCTTTAAATGTAAGTTCAGAATTCACGTTTCCGCCTCCAATGCATGTTTAAAGTTTAGCGTATTTTCAATGGAATAAAAAGGACTTTTTCTCATTATTTTTTCATTTTAGTGGCCCGAGAATCGGGCAATCTAGGCATCTTTTTAGATGGTCAAAAAAGAAAGCCTAAAAAGGTTGCATTTCCATTATTAGGGTTGTATGATTACGACGATATAAATTTTGAAGGGAGGCATTACCATGGAAATGGCGTTAACAGATTTTGCGAAATCAACCGGCGTGAATCAGGATCGCATTCGTGAATACATTGCAGCTGGGTTATTACCAAGCCACCAAAACCAGGCAGCGTCAGACTGGCGTTTTACTGATTCCGATCAGTATTGGCTAGACATGGTTGAGTGTTTCCGTGATAACGGAACGTCTCTAGATGACCTTAAAGAACTGATGCCACTTTGCCAAGCGGCTAAGGTTGAAGCCGATTCAGCAAATACACCAAGTTTAATTTAATAGATAACAATCAAAATCACTCGAAACTTCGAGTGATTTCATTTTGCTTTTCTTAATTTAAGCGCTTCTTATTGTTGTTTGGTCGCCACCATGGTATTTTAGAGTTAGAGGAAGGCGTGAAGCCCCTGCGCACCAAAAATTTCTCAACGCCAATCGATCTTATGGCTGGATTGGTAGTGTCATGTTGTTACGTGTTGTTAAGAAGACTTTACCAACGTAAACGACTAATTGATAGCGCGTCGAAATTGCGCTTTGAGTACCTGCGACTAATCGCCGGTTAGTAATCGTGTCAGTGAAGCAACGTGTAAACGGAAAATCTAAGTAACCCTTTTATTTTCTGGTCGCACAGGGGTGCCTCCTCCAAAACCATCCGAGTTTAAGAAATTCTCGGATGGCTTTTTTTATCATTTTTATGGGTAAAAAGCGCGATTTACAAGCCCCTTTTATGAGAAAAATATCTCATGAAACTTTTATGAAAATTCGCGTTCAAAACTGTTGCAACTCCTCTTTTAAGTGTGTAGAATAACAAAATCTTAGTTATTGGATAAAACGAGGAGGGATTTACTAATGCAAATCAGAAGAGCAGAAATGAAGGATCTTCAAGCAATCGAAACAATCGTAATGGACGGCCGTGACCGATTAGCCGAACAGGGTGTCGATCAATGGCAAGGTGGTTATCCCAACACTGAAATAATTGTGGACGATATTGAAAAACGATACGTAATGGTTCTTGAGGATGATGGCGAGATTGTTGGATCTGCAGCAGTAATCCCTGGCCAAGATGCAAGTTATCAAACAATCGATGGCCAATGGCTCACTGAGACGGACACCATGAATAGCGTTGCTGTTCACCGTGTTGCTGTTTCAAGTAGCCACCACGGCAAAGGATTAGGCTATAAGTTACTCGATGGCATTTATGAAGAAGTTGCAAAAACAATGCCTGACATTAACAGCCTGCGCATCGACACACATCCAGATAATAAAGGGATGCAACACGTGATATTAAAATCAGGTTATGAGCAAACTGGCATGGTTAAGCTACTTAACATGGGTCTTGATAATGAATGGGACTACGCATACGAACGATTAGTAAAGGTTCCATCACACGTGACTGGCAGATAAAGACGTCTTTGGGAGATTGCAATTGAGCAATCTCTTTTTTAGTATTTTCATTTTCAACTGACAATGCGATAATATAGACGAATAGGAGGAGTCAACATGCATGATGCTTTATCCGGCAAACGCTTTTTTGGCGTGACTGTCCTAAACGTTTGTATTACGGTCTTAGAAATTATTGGTGGCTTACTATCTGGTAGTCTCGCGCTGCTATCGGATGCCTTTCATAATTTGGGGGATTCATTATCCATTGTTATCAGTTACATTGCTCATAAAATCAGCAAAAAATCACAGGACTCACAAAATACATTTGGCTACCGACGAGCACAAATATTAGCCGCACTTTTGAATGCAGCCTTACTCGTTTTTATTTCGCTATTTTTGATAGCTGAAGCCGTTAAACGATTCTCGGAACCTGAGACAATCGACGGGACATTAATGCTAATTGTCGCGATTGTGGGAATAGTGGCAAATCTTATTTCAGTTATTCTATTAAGTCGGGGTTCCCATCACAATATGAACATCAAGGCGACCTACCTTCATATGATGAGTGATACCTTGTCTTCAGTTGGGGTTATTCTTGGCGCGGTGTTGATTAAGTTCTATGGAATTACCATTATTGACCCGATTGTGACAATTTTGGTGGCAATTTATATCATGTTTGAATGCTGGCCAATTATAAAGCAAGCTATCAATATTTTGATGGAAGGTGCGCCAAGTTTAGATTATGAGGCAATTCGCCGTGATTTAATTCAAATTGAAGGGGTCAATGATGTCCATCACGTTCATGCGTGGATGGTTGACGAAAATAGCGTGGTCTTTTCTGCCCACGTCAATATGGCCGATATGTGTTTAAGTGATGTTGAGCCAGTTTATCGAAAAATTGAAAAATTGTTAAAGTCCAAATATCAAATTGCACACGTAACCATCCAAGCCGAAGCAACTCGCGGTGAGGGTGAAAAATTGATTTATGATCAAGGACGCGACATTTAACTAATAAAATTGAAAGGCGTTGACTCATTTGGCAAGTATGACTCCGATGAAGGAAGATTATTTGAAAATTATTTTCGAGCTTGGCGGAACAAAACGCGAAGTTTCAAACAAACAGGTTGCCATTAGTTTAAATATTGCGGCAGGGTCCGTAACTGAAATGGTTGGAAAAATGGCCGAGGAGAACTTAGTTGTTCATACGCCATATTCTGGAATATCCCTCACCCAAAAGGGGACAGAATTAGCCGTTGTTCTAGTTCGTAAGCATCGTATCTGGGAAAGCTTTTTAGTTGATAAGCTGGGCTATGCGTTACCAGATGTTCATGATGAGGCCGAGGTTCTAGAACATGTGACAAGTACGAAGCTAGTCAACTCGTTGGATACGTTTCTCTGGCATCCACAACATTGTCCACACGGCGGCATTATTCCTGATGAAAATGGTCACTTTGACGACTATTCACACCGAGTGTTGAATGATGCTGAGGATGGTCAAACAGTTGTTGTGGACCGGTTTATTGATAATCATGATCTATTAACTTATTTGGGCGATATTAAGCTGGACCTTGGCGACAAATTGCACGTAATTAAGCATGATCCGTTTGAAGGCCCAGTGACGGTTGAAAATTTGACTGATAACAAGGAACTCAGCATTGGTTACAAGGCAGCTCACTACATTTTTGTAAAATAAATAAAAAAGGGGGGCTTCCTAAATGGAGAAGACACAGCAGTCAAAAGAAGACTTGGTCGTTCAAGTAGCCTTACGCGCCGGTAGAATTATGATAGAAAACGGATCAGAAATTACCCGGGTCGAGGATACGATGACGAGAATTGCTAGAAATGCAGGCGTTCCATAGGGCCAAATCTTTGTCATGATTACGGGAATCATGATGTCCGTTTCTGGCAAGCAGAATGCCCAAATTGAACCGGTAAGAAAACGAACGTTTGACCTCGAAAAAATTTCAGTCGTCAACGATTTGTCGCGTCAATTTGCTGGGCACACCATTTCCCTAACTGAATTTCAACAAGCGCTGATTCAGTTGGAGCTTAATCCAAAGTATTTTCCCTTCTGGATTCAACTTTTAGGAGCCGCCTTAGTTAGTGGACCGCTGGAGTTGGTATTCCGACACTCGTTTGCAAACTTTCCGATTAGTTGTTTAATTGGCGCCGCGGGATGGACGATCTTTTACTGGCTTAACAAATGGGTTAAGGTCCGCTTCTTGAGTGAATTTGCTGCTGCAGCGGGGATTGGAATTCTAGCCATTTTAGCTGTTAGGTTAAATTTTGGGACTAATATTGATGATGTCATTATCGGAAGTATTATGCCCTTAGTTCCGGGAGTTCCGATTACGAATGCCGTACGAGATACGTTGGCCGGAAACCTCGTCAGTGGTCCCGCTCGTGGTGTGGAGGCGTTGATGAGTGCGGCGGCAATTGGATTTGGGATTGCGCTCGTTTTGCGGTTTATGTGATGGAGGGGTTGAGATGCACCTTTTTATAATTTTAGTCAGTACATACGTGGCAACGGTTGCTTTCAGCATTTTGATTAACATTCCCAGACAAGCGCTTAATTTAGCCGGAATTGTTGGGACATTAGGATTTTTGGTGTACTGGTTATACCTAAATTTTGTGGGCGGCTACGTCATTGCTAATCTGCTGGGGGCCGTTGTGATTGGGATTGCCAGCATGCAGGCGGCCCGCTTTAAGAAGATGCCAATGATTTTGTTTAATATTCCGAGCATTGTGCCGTTAGTGCCAGGGGGTCAAGCTTACCAAATGGTTAAAAATTTTGCCTTTGGTAACTCACAGTTGGGCATTAAGTTTATGTTTGAGGTCATTATGATTGCTGGTGCAATTGCCTTTGGATTTATTTTGGCGGAATCATTTAATAAGTTACGATTGCGGATTCCGACCCGAAACGCCAAACGCTGGTGGAAGGAAAATCGGAAGAACCCGAGATTGTGATGGTCACATTCTGATGATGTAAAAAAGGCTCACGACAATTTGTCGTGGGCCCTATTTGTATCAAAATCCTAAATAGCCGATGATAAAACTAATTAATAAAATAATGAGAACTAAAACTGTGATTACGACATAAAGGTGATCCTCTTCCTTGTAGAAGGCATAAATTGAAACGACCACCCGTAAGACCGGCGTCAAGATGAGACAAAAGAGTCCTAACATCATGATGGCGTATGGTTTAAAAGCGATGGCACCTTGTAAGATTGCCAAGAGCGTTTTCGGGTGTGTTCCAGCTGGGTAACCAGTGGTCTGGTTCATCAGGAAGAGGAGCAGGCCTAACGCTAGAATAATCGCAGAAGTAAAAACACCAATTTGCAGAATTCGACCAATCAGTCGTTCAACGGAAACCATTTCATCAGTTGATTGTGATTTGTTTTTAGAGGTCATCCAAAGCTCACCCCGAATCCCTTTAAGATCATTTGAAGGCCGACGTAGAAAATAACGGGAACAAATATCATGCGGATCACTCGTGCGGGTAAGACCTGCATAATTCGAGAACCAATAACTGCGCCTACGAGAATACCGAGGGCGAGCGGAACCGCAATTTGGGGAAGCATTGATCCGTTGAAAAAGTAAACGGTGGCACTTGCGGCGGCAGTGACGCCCATCATCAGGTTACTAGTTGCTGAGGAAGGCTTAAGGGGCATGTGCATGATGGTGTCCATTGCCATCACTTTGAAGGCCCCCGAGCCAATTCCGAGCAAACCACTGGCAAATCCGGCGCCAAACATCATTGAGAAGCCACCGGGAACGTTCGTCACTTCATAATCAACGTTCTTTAATTCTGATTTATCAAAGTACGAACCGTTTAGATCCAGTTTCTTTGCCCATTTGTCACTCTTCACGGTTGTGGTGAGTTCGCGACCTGCGCGCAGTTTTTTGATCATGTTCCAGCATGAAAATAGTAATAATAAGCCAAATAATACATATAGGTAACTTGGATTAAGAACACCCGTTAAAAGTGCTCCCAAAATGGCGCCAATCGTTGTCGCAATTTCCAAAAACATGGCAACTCGAAGATTTAAGACCTCGTCTCGCAAGTAAGCAACGGTTGACCCCGAGCTAGTGGCGATAACGGAAATGATGCTTGCCCCGATGGCGTACTTAATATCGAGTCCCATTGCTAGGGTTAAAATGGGGGTGATAATAATCCCGCCACCCAAGCCTAATATAGCACCGGCTACACCGGCAAATAAACCGACAGCTATTAATAGAAGTGTCGTTGAAATCATGGTGATGTTCCTCCTCTAGTGTTTGATTTTAAGAGTACCACATTTAATCTATGACTATGAACTTTCAATTAAAATCCTTTCAGATTTCTAAATTAGGGTTAAATCATATGGTATACTCACGTTATTAACGACATAGGAAGGTTTTAAGAATATGATTGTGAAAGATTGGACCCGAACACTTCGGTTTCTTATTAGTGCAGTATTATTTGGATTTTTAATGGCGATTGTCGCTAACCAGGCTGGTTTATTGGAATTCATTGACGGAATTTCTGCCCAAATGGTTCAGAATAACGATTCGGTGATGAAATCGGCAATCTTCACGGGATTTTCAGCAATTGCGAGTCCCAAGATGGATATCATTTGGACGGTGATTTTGGCAATCCTTTTATGGGGATTTAAGTACAAGATTCCTGCCATTTGGGCGCTTTGCACCCTGGCTGGTGGTGATGTCATTGCCCAGTTAGTCAAAGAGATTGTGAAACGTCCTCGTCCATATGGGCACTTGGCAGCGGATGATGGCTTTAGTTTTCCAAGTGGTCACGTATTTGGATTCTTCATTCTGGTGACCCTCGTTTGGATTTTAGTGGTGCCGCTGATGAAGAATCGCCTCAACAGAATTTATATTCGTGCAATTATGATTTTATTATTGTTTTTAGTGGCAGTTTCTCGGGTTTACCTGAGCGCGCACTTTCCATCTGATGTTATTGGGGCAATGCTCCTAGCCTACGCTTGGGTTCAAGTAGCAGAATGGCTCTACGTTTGGCTGGCACCAATTTTAGTTAAGTGGCGTTTTCTTTCAAATTCGAAGGGGTAAAAAAAAGGATGTGGGTGCACATCCTTTTTTGCTGCAGTTATTTAGATAAAATATCAGCCAACCATTCTGTTGCTAAAGTTAGCCAGTGGGCAACGTGCGGGTTATCCGCAGATTGTTTCCAAGAGGTCTGTTGGTTGGCGAGTGCTAAGCCGTGTGGACCGTCATGAAAAAGGTGAAGCTCACAATCAATGCCGTGCTGGACGAGGGCATTGACGTAGGCGAGACTATTTTTTACTGGAACGACTGGATCGTTAACGGTTGCCCAAACAAAACTGGGAGCGTTGTGACTGTTAACGAAGTTTTGTGCAGCGTACGTTTCAGGGGTATCCGTCCATTCACGAATTGTTTCCTCATCAGTGGGAAAGCCAAGCTTAGGATCAATCACGGGATAACTAATGATGGCCGCATTAATTTGCAATTGCGCCTCAGTTAATTTTGTTAATTTCTGGAGCCACGTGGTAGACCAATAGTCATTATAAAGTGCCGCTAAGTGACCACCAACTGAGAAGCCGGCAATGACGATTCGATTTGGATCAATGTGCCACTTGACGGCGTTTTCTCGAATTAAGGCAATCGATTGAGCTAGTTCGACCAGAGGTGATGGGAATAGGGGATGCACCTCGTTCACAAAACTATATCGTAAATAGAAACTTTGATAGCCCTTCGCAAGGAAGGCTTGGCTGAGCGTTTCTGATTGAGCTTCAGGTATGTGAGTATAGGAACCACCGGGTATAATGACCATAGCAGGGTATTTGAAATGATTGCTTTCAACATCTGAGTCCCGAATGTACCCCTTTATGTAGGCGGCAGACTGATTTGATAACTTTTCTTGAATAATTTGCACGAACTCACCTCATTCATTTATTATAGGAATATTGTAACGCACTTTTGGAATTGCCGAGAGGAGTGATAAAAATTTGCCAGTAACTATAAAGACGGATCGGTTAGTCATCCGTCCGTTGAATCCGACTGATAAGAAGGCGCTCTGGAAACTTGTCAAGAATCCCAAAGTGGCAGAGTCAGCGGGCTTTATTCCTGCGACCTCCGCGTTGGAGCTTGATGATGTGCTTTCTGAAATGATCCGGACAAACGTCCTCACGGTTGTTTCAAAAGTAACCGGAGAACTAATCGGCTGCGTTGGTTTGTATGAGCGAATGAAGGCGTCTGGTGAACCAGACGTCACTAGCCGTGAAGTTGGCTATATGTTGGCTGAAAGTCAATGGGGTCAGGGATACATGACGGAGGCGGTGGAAGCAGTTTGCGCGTATGCTTTTAAATCGTTAAAGCTTGAATCACTTTATGCCAGTTGCTTTAAGGGCAACGACGGCTCAATTCGTGTCTTGGAGAAAAATCACTTTGTTTATCAAGATGCGTATCGTCATTCGCCAATTGATCTCTTTCAGCCGGGAAAGATCGAGTTTTTTTATCAATTAACGATTGAGCGATGGAAACAAGTCAATCATTTTTGAAAAAAAGTTGCAAATTGATGAAAATTGCTTATACTAAGTTTATATCGAATAGAAGAGGTGCAATACTTCATCAGTAACTCATGCGAGATAGTTAAGTATCTGAGAGCTTGAGTGAAAGGGAAGATTGCCGAAATGGATCAGTCTTAAATGCTGACTCTGTTGGGTCCTAGTTTAATAGCCTAGGGACTGTCGTAACCAAATAGGGTTACGGAGCGCTTTCTACGATTTTCGACTCGGAATGAATGAATTTGACCGGTCCTTTCGCAGACGCTTTGTGTTTGCAAAGGGCTTTTTATTTGTCTAAGTCATTGGGAAAGCCTCTTCAAATGAGGAGGAGTTTTACATGGAACAAGCACCACAAGAAAACGAAGTGTCAACTGATCAAGGCGTTAAGCGGGGATTAAAAACCCGTCACGTCTCAATGATTGCCTTGGGTGGCTGTATTGGAACCGGATTATTTGTTGCCAGTGGCTCGGCTATTTCTTCTGCAGGACCAGGCGGGGCACTCGTGGCTTACATTGCGATGGGACTCATGGTTTACTTTTTAATGACTAGTTTGGGTGAAATGGCAACAAACATGCCAATCTCTGGCTCATTTGCTGCATATTCAGCCAAATACGTTGATCCAGCGCTAGGTTTTGCAATGGGCTGGAACTACTGGTTTAATTGGGCCATTACGGTTGCCGTTGATATTAGTACAGCAGCCTTGGTGATGAAATTTTGGTTGCCTAGTCTTCCTGGCTGGATTTGGAGCGCAATTGCGTTAGTCATTATTTTCTTAATTAATGCACTTTCAGTTAAGACGTATGGTGAGACTGAATTTTGGATGTCATTAATCAAAGTTGTAACAATCATTATTTTCTTGGCAGTTGGGCTATTAACCATCTTTGGTATCATGGGTGGTCACGCAACTGGACTTGAAAATTGGACGACACACAAGGCGCCATTTGTTGGTGGTTTTCCAGCAATTCTGAGTGTCTTCGTTGTTGCTGGGTTCTCATTCCAAGGAACTGAATTAGTCGGTATTACCGCTGGTGAATCAGAGGATCCAACTAAGAGTGTTCCTAAAGCAATCAACCAAGTATTCTGGCGGATTATCTTATTCTATATTTTAGCAATTGCCGTCATCGCAACGATTATTCCATATACAAGTCATGATTTATTAGGTTCTTCAGCAACCGATGTCGCAATTAGTCCCTTTACATTGGTCTTCCAGCGTGCCGGATTAGCTGCTGCTGCAAGTATCATGAACGCGGTCATTTTAACGTCAGTTCTTTCGTCAGCAAATTCAGGGATGTATGCGTCAACTCGGATGCTTTATTCTCTTGCCCACGAAGGCTATGCACCAAAAGCATTTGGTCGCACAACCCACAATGGAATTCCAATGCTGGCATTGTGTGCAACAACGGTTATCGCTGCTTTAACCTTTATCAGTAGTATTGCTGGACCACAAATTTATCTTTGGTTGGTGGCTGCTTCTGGATTAACTGGTTTTATTGCCTGGATTGGGATTGCCATTTCACATTTCCGATTCCGTCGGGCCTTTATTAAGCAAGGACATGACCTTTCAGAACTCAAGTATCATGCAAAGTGGTTCCCAATTGGACCATTGCTGGCATTAATTCTCTGTATTGGGGTTATCATTGGTCAGGACCCTGGTTCATTTGCCAACTTTAACTGGGAACAGATTGGGGTTACGTACATTAGCGTGCCACTTGTCCTAATTCTTTACATTGTTTACAAAATTAAGAAGCATACAAAGTTGATTCCTTTGGATAAGGTGGACGTTTCACCAACTGTTAAGGAACATAAAATGAATCCAAATGATTAATCTATCAGAAAAGCTCTTCAGTGAAGTGAACCCCCGGTATTGG
>NZ_AZGJ01000017.1 GCF_001436395.1 Secundilactobacillus malefermentans DSM 5705 = KCTC 3548
CAATACCGGGGGTTCACTTCAAGACGTTGTTCTTTTATTTCTATCCACATTATTTAAACATTGATTATTTGCTACATACCATCAAAAATGGATGTGATTTTAATCCATATTCTTCATCGCCGCCCAATGATTAATCGGGCCATACTTGTGACCCACAGCGATTTCATTTGAAATAGCGGTGTGGACAAATGCTTTCGCAGTTCGAATTGCCTGCTCAACGGAAAATCCTTTGGCAAGCTCAGCGGCGATAACGGCGGATAGCGTGTCGCCAGTACCATTGACTCTTTCCGTATTAACGAATTGCTCTGTTAGCCAGAAGGAGTCACCATTTTCCAACAAAATATAATCGCTAACGTCAGCTTGTTCAGGATTGTCATGGCGGCCCTTAATCATGACGTTTTTTGCGCCAAGATTCTGCAATTTGGCTGCCGCGGCAATGATGGATTCTTTTGAGTCTAACGGCTCGTCAGTTAATTTTTGCGCTTCAAAGAAATTCGGTGTAATGACGTTGGCTAACGGAATTAGTCGCTTCTTGAAGGTTTCATAAGCTTCTTCCTCAAGCAGCATCGCGCCGTGTTTGGTGATGATGACCGGATCAACAACGAGTGGGCCAAAGACCTGCGTATCGTAGTTATCGGCCACAACGTTGATGACGTCGGAATCTGCCAACATACCAGTTTTGGATGCTCGAATTTTAAAATCCTTTGCTAAAACGTCAAATTGAGTCTTGATAAAATCCACCGGCATTACATGAGCGGCTTCGATACCATATGAATTTCCCGCCACTGCGGCCGTGATTAGTCCCATACCATAGACATTTCGGGCATAGAAACTGCGCAAATCAGCGGGCATTCCGGCGCTTCCGTCAGAATCGTTACCCGCAATGGTCAATGCTTGAATCTCGCCATTTACCATAATCTCACCTCATTTTAATTTATGATGCCTATTTTACCATTAGAGAGAAGAAGTCCCTAATTTGAATGTTAGCCTCATCAAATATAGCTTCCCCGTATGTCATCTAGCTGATTCAGATAACTTTCCTGGAGCTGCTTCGGATACTCAATATGCATGTGCTTACCAAATGAAATCAAAAAATGGGTCATATAGTCTAGTTCTGTCTGGTTATAACCGCCAACCATGTAGGGAATATCATTTATTACTTCCAAATGCATGTTTGGATAATGATGTTTCAGGAACAACTCCTTGCCGTAAGCGGTCAATCGACAGCGAAAAGGGATGTTGTGGAATTTATTTTCATATTGATCTTGGATTTGCTGGAGTTCTAATCTCGAGTAGGTAGTCTTAACCGTTTTATTAGTCGATAAATCGAACATGTAGTCACAACGGTAAGTGCCCCATTGTTGAGTCACAAAATCAAAAGCACTCGTAAACCAAATGCCGTTTCGATAAAATAACTCAAGAATTTGCAGTTGCAAATGACTACGTTCGTGCTGTGTATAGGTGACGTTAACAACTTTTTCATCAAAAATTGCGTCTAACAACTTTTCTAAATCAATCGAAAGTGTCACCTGTTCAGCGTTGTAGTAGTGGACAGCAGCCAGCATTTTGGTCACATTTTTCTGGCGTTCAGGCAAAATTGTGGCCATTAGTTTTTTCTGAATTCGTTGATAAGATTCGTTGAAAGGCGTCGCGGAAATTGCCTTCAAGGCATCCAATGCGAAAAAGATTGCCTGCGTTTCCTCACTGTTAAAGTAGACCGGAATTAAAGGTGTTTGGTTAATCAGGCGATAGCCGCCACTGCGCCCGTTCTCACCGTAGAGGGCAAGGCCCATGGATTCAAGTTCCTCAATGTCCCTGAGGGCAGTTCGTTTGGAAATCTCAAATTCAGCCATGAGGTTCTTAAGCTGAAATGTGTGTTTGTCCCTGAGAAAAATAAGTTCCTGGTTAAGCCGTTCAGATTTATTCATTTGAAAATTCCTCCATAAAGGTGCCATGTATTGGCACCTTTTAGTTATACACTAAGTTTATCAAAGAAAAAGGAGTATGACGATGCAAACTTTACTTATTAATGCTCATCCAGATTTCGCAAACCAGGATCACTTTTCTAACCAATTAGAGGAACAGTTTTTAACAAAGTATCAGCAGCTCTTTCCAAATGAGCAGCCCACAGTTCTAAATCTCTACGACTCAGAAATTCCACGGATTGAAAAGGGACAACTATTAGATGTTTGGAATAAGCAACGAAGTGGTGAAAAAATGACTGCTGACGAGGACCACGTCGCGCAAGTATCTAATAACTTATTAACCCAATTTAAAGCGCACCATCGAATCGTGATTGTTTCGCCACTTCACAATTTTAATGTGACCTCCCGAATGAAGGATTATATCGATAACATCTTGATTGCTCAGCAGACTTTCAAATATACGGAAACTGGCTCAGTGGGATTGATGACAGATGATTATAGAGTGATGCTATTACAGGCAAGTGGTTCAATTTATACCAATAACGATCGATACACACCGCTTGAATTTTCTCACTTTTACTTAAAGGAAATGTTTGTAGAAATGATGGGATTCGATCAATTTAACATTGTCAGGGCACAGGGAACCAGCGTAAGAAGTCCGGAAGAAGTGTGGCAGTCGGTACCAGAAGAGCTGGATCAGGCAATACATGATTTTTATGCAAAGAAGTGACCTGATCTAAGTTGCAATTGTGACTGTATCTAAACAAAAATATGGATCAAAACCTCCTCAAAGTTGGGTTTGGTCCATATTTTTTTGTTTCGCGGTTTATATACTGTCACCTTTATAAGTTTAATTGCTTGCGCACGCAACTAAAATAGGACATAATACCGATGGTTAAAAGATTATTGTTGAACAACTATTTACTGAAAAGGGGTTAACTAATGACTAAACTCGAAATTAATGGTCGAACTTATTCTGAGCTACCTATTCCAGATGATTATCAGTTAGTTTATGATCAGACGGTTGAACGTGATGGTGAGAAAATTCAGTTGCGTCGATATCAACCGGCTAATTTGAAAAAAGAAGCTTTGGGGCGTGAACACGTGACGGTACTATGCCGAGACGATGGTTATGTGATGACCTATAATTCGCTAATCCACCCGAGTTCAGGAAATTTACCACAGGAAAAGGAATTATGGGCCAAGGCGGAGCAAGTATGGCAAAATGTTGATGCATCATATCGGCAACGACTTGAGCCCTTAAGCACATCATACCAGGAACGCCACTACACTGACGATACTGGTAAAACAGTTACAGTACCAATTGTTTGGGCAAAATATGCCGATACGCAAAATATGGGTAACTATTGCTGGGTTGGACTTGGAGCTAACGGTGAAGTTTTGGAATTCGAACGTGATAGTTATTGGGATTATTCAGCTGGTCGACAAAGTTCAGAAATGTGGAACGGAGATGACTGGATTCTTGCACATCGGGGAGATGGACCACAGTTGCAAGCACCGATGGCATTGGCTTGAAAATCAATTTAGATGAAAGATGAGGAGCTGACAGTTTGCAAGAATCACGAGATAATTCAATCCATAAGTGGTTGATTATTGCTGGACGACAGGTAAGCCAACGGTTGGACCAACAATTGGCCCTGATTGGACTCAGTGCCAGTAATTATTTTTATATTTTAAAAATTCATGATAATCCGGGCCTAACTCAGAAAACGTTGGGGGAACGGGAATTCATTGATGCGAGTAATGTGACCCGAGCAGTTAAGCAGTTGATTGACCAGGACCTGATTGAACGAAGACCGAATCCACAGGACAAGCGGGCGTACCAACTTGCACTGACGGAAAAGGGAACCGCAATCTATCCGAAAATTTTTCAAATTTTAGATGCTGAAGAAAAGCAGTTGGCCGCCGTTGTTTCAGAACAGGACTTCGATCAGCAAAAATTTATTGATGCCATGCGGAGTATCAGTGACACAAGGAAATAAAGTGGCGTTACTTTTTTATGAAAATTATTATAGCTGAAGAACACTTTGATACACCAGCTAATATTAAGCAATTTAATGCTTATTCAGCGGTTAAGAACAATAATCCCCATCAAGAATGTTGACGCGACCTTAACTGATTTCGCTAAGCACATTGATTATATGGACCAGTACGGAATCAATATGCAGGTTATCTCTGACGCCGGGAATTCTCCCCCTATATTGAGCGTAAAGAAAATGTCCAAGGCTTTATGACGAAAGCTGATTTGAGTGAAAAAGACCGTGAGCAATTTGCCCATGGTACTGCGGAAAAACTATTCAAACTTTAATATAAAATTGCTTGATTATAATGCTTAAGGCCATTCTGTTGTCAGTAGCGGGATGGCTTTTTTATGTCATTTTTTGCAATAATAAAAACGCTTTAGTAGCTATTCCCGCTCAATGCTCTATACTTTGAACCGACTAGAGGCCGATTGCCAGGATAAGAAGGAGGAGACTTAAATGTTTGATTGGGAAGATAGAGAACAAGCAGAATATAGTCGCAGCACTCATATAAGTTTCGTGGAACTGACAAAAAGAAGTTACCTAACGGCAAGTGGTACCGCACCAAAGCGAACCGTTGATCCAACTTTCTTGGCAAAAGCGGCGGCCGTCACAAAATTAGCACAGTTAATTAGTGAGGGACCAAAGGCTGGAATTGAGGTTCCGGGGTTTAAAGATTATCGGCCGTACCCAGTTCAAGCCGTTTGGCATGGAGATGATTTTAAGATTTGGCTTAAACAACCGCTGTTCATTAATGAAACAATTTATAATCAGGCAGTGAATCAGGCCAGCCTATCCGAACTCGTCAACTTTGAACAATTGAGTGAAGGCACTGAAATGCAAACCAGTTTCAGCGGTGCTGTGACGGCCACTCAAGTTGATGGATTACAAGAAGAGGCTAAAGAAGTGGGCTATCAACTAGTCGATTCAGGTAGTCACCGGGAAGTTTATTTGGATGGACTACCGCTAACGGACGACAAACAAGTGCTCGTGAGAATACCAATTGACGCGACCGGTAAACGGCCACCACTGGCTGCAGTAAACTAATCAAGATAGAAAAGTGGGCGATACGTATGAAACTATCAGTTGTCGTACCAACCTATAATCTGGGGTCATATGTAAAAGCATTGTTGGAAAACTTAGCAGATCAAACGGTGCCATTTGAATTATGGCTGATTGATGATGGATCAACCGATGACACCTTTGCGCAGCTAAGTGAATTTTCAAAAAGTAATTCAGACTTCCATGCGGTTCAGTTAGAACATCGAGGAGTTTCAGTGGCTCGTAATTTTGGTCTGAGTCATGCGACTGGGGATGGCGTAGTCTTTGTGGATGGCGATGATATGATTGCACCAAGCTTTGTTGAAATGTTGGGGAAAGGCTTGAATACTGGAGCGGTTATGGCAGCTGTTGGATATGAATGGTATCGTCGTCCGGCGACACAGTCTGACTCTTTTATTGAATTAAATCAAAAAACGGCATTTGATCAGGTCTCGCAACGAGGGACTGAATTCGGTGGGTATGTTTGGAATAAGGCCTTTCGAACTTCAGCAATTCGTTCAGCAAATTTATCTTTCGATGAGTCTTTGCACTTAGCTGAAGATTACCTCTTTACATCAACTTTTGTGGCTAACACTCCTGGTCAGTATGTGTATTTACCAAAATTATTGTACACAAAACGCAATCGGCCAGGTAGTACAATTCACATGGCCAGTCGACAAGATCGACAGGAAGAAAATCAGGTGTTTCAGCAGATCTATGAGTTACAAAAACTAATTAACTAAAATTCATTTTACTGACAGATATACTCCAAAACCTTGCATCAAAAAACAACCTTCAACTTATTCTATGAATAGTTGAAGGTTGTTTTAGACTAACGCCTTAACGTCATTAATTTTTGTTTCCAGGTGCTCAATTGACTGTTCCAACTTATTTAAATTATCGCGGGATGTTTGTAATTGCTTTTGGAGGATTGTTAATCGCTCCGTAGCGGTTGAATCTCCCTTTTGATAGAGCGCCATGAAGGACTTCATTTGGCTAATCGTCATGCCACAACGCTTTAAACAAATAATAAAATCGAGTTGTTCTAAATCAGATTCCTTAAATTCGCGAATCCCATTGACACGATTCACGGGACCTAAAAGATCTTCATTTTCGTAGTAGCGCAATGTAGAATTTGAAACTTGGTATTGGGTTGCAACTTCATCAATTTTCATAGCTCGATCCACTCCTTGACTTAAAGTATACTTTAAGGAGTAAAATTTGCAATAAGAAGTAAGGAGGAAAAATTAATGACAAAAATAATGATTATTGGTGCATACGGAAAAACGGCGCAATTACTGACGGAAAGATTATTAAGCGAAACGCAAAATGACTTAATTTTATTTCTAAGAAAAGCAGAACGGTTGAATAAGTATACTAATAATAAACGGGTTCAATTAATAGATGGGGATGTTTTGGATACGGAACAGCTTTACACGGCCATGGCAGACGTCGACTTGGTTTATTCGAACCTAGGCGGCATTAATTTGGCGGAACAAATTCAAAGTGTCCTCGATGCAATGAAAAATGCTAACAAGCAACGCTTCGTCTATATAAGTTCATTGGGTGCCCATCATGAAGTTCCAGGTAACTTCGGCAAATGGAATGAACAGGCAATTGCGGCATATTTACCAGGATTTAGAGCAGCTGCCAAATTAGTTGCGGAGTCTGGCCTGCAGTATACGGAAGTTCGGCCTGCTTGGTTAACGAATACCGATGAAGTCGATTATGAAACGACACAGGGGAGCGAACCATTTAAGGGAACTGAAGTATCTCGCAAAAGTGTTGCGGACTTTGTTTTCAAAGTAGTGACAGACCCTAAGACCCATTTGAACGAAAGTGTTGGGCTTAATAAACCGAATACTGATGGGGATAAGCCAAGTTTTATGTGAGGTGATCAAATGATCGACGTTTTTGCACATGTATTGGCACCTAAATTTCTAAAAAAGATGCTCGAGGTTGCGCCGGATGCCCTCGAAAAAAATAGCTGGATGAAGAACCCGTTGCTAACTGACTTATCAAAACGAATCGCAACAATGGAAACGGATCAGCAGCAAATTATTTCCATGGTTAATTTGAATCCGGAAGATTTTACTGGAGTTGAGGAATCAGTTAACCTGTGTCGTCAGGCAAATGACGAACTTGAATCTATTGTCAAAACTTATCCAAATCAATTTCCAGCGTTTGTTGCGATGCTGCCAATGAATGATATCCAGGCTGCGTTGAAACTTATTGACCAGCAGGTTGTTGATAACCCACTTGCGGCAGGTGTCCAATTATTTACGAGAGCCATGCAGAAGCCAATTGCGTCTGAAGAATTTGAGCCTATTTTTGCAAAGATGGTGCAGATTGGGAAACCCATTTGGCTCCATCCAGTTTTTGATGAACGTAAATTGGACAATAATTTAACATTTGGCTGGGAATATGAACAGACCTTAGCAATGAATGATATTGTTAATAAAGGGTACTTTGATCGATTTCCTGGATTAAAAATTATCGTGCATCATGCGGGCGCAATGGTGCCTTATTTTGCACAACGAATTTATCATATTCAGGGACAGGAAAAATATCAGGTATTTAAAAAGTTTTATGTAGATACTGCCCTCTTAGGAAACTCAGGAGCTTTGGCGCTTGCAGTGAGTTTCTTTGGGATTGATCATGTGTTATTTGGAACGGACACACCATTGGGAATTGCGCCCGATGGTCCAACTGAGGTTATCAAGCAGGCCATTTTGGCGATGAACCTATCAGAGGCGGAGAAAAATCAAATCTTTTCGGGTAATTGGCAGCAGCTTAAATCATAATTGGGAGTGATGATATGCAATTTGATACATTAGGCAATACGGATATAGAGGTTTCAAAAATTTGTGTGGGCGCTATGAGTTTTGGTGAACCCGGCACCATGCACGACTGGTCACTTAGCTATGATGATAGTAAAAAGGTGATTAATCATGCGCTAAATTTAGGCATTAATTTCTTTGATACGGCCAACGTTTATTCCAAGGGAACCAGTGAGGAATATTTAGGTCAGGCATTAAAGGAGAATGGGATTGCACGGGACAAAGTTGTGCTGGCATCGAAAGTTTATTTTAATCCGGGCCGACTTTCTAGCGAAGCCATCCATCGAGAAATTGATGGGTCGTTGAAGCGCCTAGGAACTGATTATTTAGACCTGTACATCATTCACCGATTTGATTTTGATACGCCAATTGAAGAAACGATGGCCGCTTTGAACGATTTGGTTAAGTCAGGAAAAGTTCGGGCAATTGGGGCTTCCGCCATGTATGGCTACCAATTCTATAATATGCAACAAGTCGCCAAAGACCATGGTTGGGCCCAATTCCAAGCAATGGAAAATCACTATAACTTACTATATCGTGAGGATGAGCGTGAATTAATTCCCATCTGCAAGCAAATGAACGTGTCATTAATGCCATACAGTCCGTTAGCGGCTGGACATCTTAGCCATCGAGATTGGCAAATTGACACAAAACGAAGTCAGACGGATCGCGTGGCCATGGGCAAATATGACCGGGCGGAGACTGAAGACTTGAAGGTTGTTGCCCGCGTTGATGAATTGGCCAAAAAGTACCAGGTTTCGATGTCGCAGATTGCCTTAGCTTGGCAATGGGCCAAGGGAGTCACGGCACCAATCGTCGGTTCAACGAAGGTCAGCCATTTAGATGAGGCCGTTGATGCATTGGCGGTTAAGTTGACTAAGGAAGACGTGCATTATTTGGAAGAACCGTATACACCGCATGAAATTGTTGGCGCCATCGATTCAAATCCGGCCCAAGGTGTGACGTTGATTGATGAAAAAAGTAATCTAACTTACCTTTGACTTAAACCCTAGTTCAAGTGCTACCCTAGTACTGAGGTGAATGTGATGACTGAATTAGAAAAATTGATGGCCGGACAGGAGTACTATTTCTTGGATCCGGAGGTTGCTAAGCGAAAGGCGCGAGCCGCTCGTTTATGCCAAGAGTTTAACGATATTTCGGCGACAGATCCGGAAGCGCAAACAAGCAAAATTAAAGAAATCCTGGGCTCAACGGGCGAACGGGTTTCGGTCCAAGCTAACTTTAATTGTGATAATGGGAAGAACATCCATGTGGGTGAAGATTTCCTGAGCAATTACAATTTGACGATTATCGATATTGCACCAGTGACGATGGGGCATAACGTGATGATCGGTCCTAACGTTGATATTTACACGGTTAACCATCCAATGACTGCCGAGGGACGTAGCAAATACTTGGCACAGGCAACACCAGTCACTATTGGGGATGACGTTTGGATTGGTGGCAAAGTTGCCATCATGCCAGGAGTCACAGTTGGCAGTAATGTCGTGATTGCTGCCGGTGCAGTGGTCACCAAGGATGTTCCAGATAATACGCTGGTTGGTGGCGTACCGGCACGTAAAATTAAATCATTATAAGCAAAAATCGACAACTGGAAATATATCCAGTTGTCGATTTTTTAATAGGTGACATTATTTGAAGCTAAGCGTAATTCGACGATTCTTGAGTGCTTGGGTTGGGTACAAACACTAAGGAGTGCTTGGCCAACATCTTCTGGCGTTAAGAACCCAGATTCTGCAACTTCCTCTGGGGTGCGACCGTAGCCAACTTCAAATTCTGTGGCACCGGCATGGGGGCAGAAAACACATGTGCGGATTCCTTTGCCAAGTAACTCTTTATCTAAAGCCTGACCGAAGCCACGTAGCGCGAACTTGCTGCACGTATACGCTGTTTCGTCAGGGTGACCTTTGATTCCAGTCACGGATGACGTAAGAATAATTTGACCGTCTTTTCGTTTTAGCATCTCTGGCACGGCATACTTAGTAAAAGCGTAGGCACTTCTAACATTTGAATTCATGATCAAATCATAGTCTGCCATTGATGTTTCAGTCAGTGATAAAGTTCGACCAATTCCCGCATTATTGATTAAGATGTCAATCTTGCCGAAATGGTTAATAGCTAATTTAACAGCCTCAATAGCTGTCTCCTCAAGCTGTGCGTCACCGGCAAAGTAAATTGCGTCTACGCCAAATTGCTTACAAGCTTCGACAACTTGCTGTAATTTTTCTTCGCGGCGAGCAGTTAAAACGAGATTACAGCCTGCCTCAGCAAACGCCATTGCTGTTCCGCGGCCAAAGCCGGAGCTGGCGCCGGTTATTAGGGCAACCTTTCCTGTTAATTTCTCCATTATTAAATCCTCTATTCTGGTTGATCAGCAGATGCAGACAGGTCGTGTAACTTTTTGAAATCTGCTAAAGAATCAGTATACTTTTGGACAGCCGTATCAGCTGCAAATTTACCTAATGGTAATCGTAGTGGTAAGTCTGATTCGTGATTCGTCACTTGGTCATAGATGATTGCTGCTGCCTTGTCAGGATCGCCGGCTTCATGGTGAGCGCCTTCTGCATTGCCTGTGATAGATTCGCTAAATTGTTGATAATCAGCAATTTTTGGCATTTCCTTTTCGGATGAACGGCCTGCCCAATCAGTTCTAAAGCCACTTGGTTCAATTAACATAACTTTAATATTCAAATCAGCAACTTCTTTTGCCAAGGATTCGCTAATCCCTTCGACGGCGTACTTTGTTCCGTGATAGAAGGAAAGGGTCGGAAATGAAAATAACCCGCCAATTGAGGAGAAGTTGATAATGATGCCGGATTTTTGTTGACGCATTGTCGGGAGCACACTGCGAGTCATATCGACCAAGCCCCAAACGTTTACATCAAACATGTATTTCACAGCGTTGCGGTTGCTTTCTTCAAAGGTACCAAAGTAACCAAGGCCAGCATTATTAATCAAAACATCGATTGACCCAAATGCGGCGATCGTTTCTTTAACAACGGATTTAATTTCAGCTTGGTTAGTGACGTCTAAGGTTAATTTTTTGATTTGGCCATGATTAAATTCATCCAAGTAGTCTAATCTTTCGGCATGGCGCGCCGTTGCTACCAAATTAACATCATCCTTTTTTGCAAGGAAGGTTGCTAGAGACTTTCCAAAACCAGTTGAAGTACCCGTAATGAGCCATGTTTTATTTGCCATTATAAATTTCCTCTTTTCATATTAATTGATTCTCTGTTATCATACGACTTGAAGTAAGGTTTAAGTCAAACGTGAAATGGAGATTATAATAATGAAATATTCAATTGGTGAAGTCGCGGAAAGAATGGGAACGAATACTTCCACACTTAGATACTATGACAAGCAAGGACTCTTGCCATTTGTGGACCGAAACGCAGCTGGCAGAAGAGAGTTTAAGGACAATGATTTTAATTTTTTAGAAGTGATTAATTGTTTAAAAAAGAGCGGGGTACCAGTTAAGGATATTGGCAAATTTATTAATCTATGCTTGCAGGGTGATGAAACACTGCGGGAACGATATGATTATTTAGATCAAGAAGAACGGGTGCTGGAAGAAAAAGTAACTGAAATGCAAAAGCAGTTGGACTTCTTGAGATTCAAAAAGTGGTATTACAAAACCTCTGTGGAAGCTGGGACGGAAGATATTCATTTTACAAAGGGGACAAAATTTGTTGATCCGGAAACGCATCAGCAATATCGATATGAATTGAAGAACACAAAAGACATCCATCAACTAATTAATTTAGCGGTGGATGAAATTTAACTGTGCGAAGTGATAGGTTTCTCCTAGCGATAGGAGAAACTTTTTTCATTATCCGAATATTTAGGAAGGTAAGTAATCAGGATAATAGTAAATTAGGGCTTATAATGAACAGGAAACCTAATTGTCGAACATAACGGAGGAGAACTAATGATAGCTATCATAATCGGCCTTACAATTGGGTTCGGATTGCCCATCCAAACGACCATTAATTCGAAATTAAGGGATGCATTTGGTTCGCCATTTTTATCGTCATTGATTTCCTTTATCATTGGGACCATTTTTCTGGCGATTGTCGTGGTTGCGTCGGGGCAAGTTTTAATCGTTGGAATGACAACAATTTCCAGTCAACCTTGGTGGCTTTGGCTAGGTGGCGTTTTCGGAGTGATTTATCTAACGTCAAACATTCTGCTATTTCCCAAAATCGGCAGCGTTCAAACGGTTATTTTCCCGGTCTTAGGACAAATTTTGATGGGGCTTTTAATTGATAATGGTGGTTGGTTTAGTTCTGCCGTTCAACGCCTGACGGTTAGCCGGGGATTGGGTGCACTCCTGGTACTAATCGGTGTGATTGTCACGGTTGCATTACCAAACTATCTTGAAAGTCGAAAGGCATTGGTCGATGTTCAGGCAAAGGCAGATGTTCAGGGGAGTGGAAAAGATGGACTGAATAGTTGGCTTTGGCGACTCTGGGGTGTTTTTGCTGGGATGTTGAGTGCTAGTCAAACGGCGATAAATGGGCATCTCGGAATTGTTGTCGGTTCCGCGATAAAGTCCGCATTTATTTCATTCTTGATTGGGACGGTGCTATTGATTATCATCGTTTTAATCATGCGGCCAAAAGTTCGTTACAAGGAAACCACAGATCAGCATCGCTGGTGGATGTGGATTGGCGGCGTCATTGGCTCGCTATATGTACTTGGCAATGCCTATTTGGCACCAACGATTGGAACCGGTCTTGCCGTCGTCATTGTCCTAATCGGTTTGATGGCCGGCAGTTTATTGATTGACCAATTTGGTTGGTTAGATGCCAAACGAAACCCAATCACGCCCATTCAAATTATTGGTTTAATAACAATGATTTTGGGTGTTGTCGTTATCAGATTAATATAGTATAAATCAGTTTCGGACGATAAAGTCTGGGGCTGTTTTTGTACGACTTGGCAAAAAGACACTTGATGGACTCGGACGTTATTCATAAATTTTTATTATCAGAATCGCTGGTATTAGATCCAAGAAACCAGATGATTAAAAAAAGGATTGCCTTGAAGTGTAATTCAGGGTATATGATACAAATGTGTGAAATTTAACAATAAAATTTGGAGATGATTTTTTGAAAGCAACAGCTTTTATGGAACCTGGAAAAGTAGAAATTCACGAGGTCGCTAAACCCGAGATTCAATTATCCGGAGATGCGATTATTAAAATTGTTAGAGCTTGTGTTTGTGGTTCAGATTTATGGTTCTTCCGTGGTATTAATAAGATGCCATCAGGTTCACGAGTGGGTCATGAAGCAATCGGCATTGTTGAAGAAGTTGGTAGTGAAGTGACGAATGTGAAACCCGGTGACTTTGTTATCGTACCTTTCACCCATGGCTGTGGTCACTGTGCTGCTTGTTTAGCCGGCTTCGATGGTGACTGTATGGATGTTCCAGAAAATGTTAACAACGGCTATCAAGCTGAATATTTACGTTACGTTAACGCCAACTGGGGCTTGGTTCCCGTTCCTGGCAAACCTAGCGACTATTCAGATGACATGTTGAATAATCTGTTGACCTTAGCTGATGTTATGGCAACGGGTTACCATGCTGCTGCTACCGCAGAGGTTAAAGAAGGTGACACTGTAGTCGTTATGGGTGACGGTGCCGTTGGGCTTTGTGGTGTAATTGCTTCTAAACTTCGCGGCGCAAAGCGGATTATTGCCATGAGCCGTCATGAAGATCGTCAAAAACTTGCTAAAGAATTTGGTGCCACTGACATTGTTGCAGAACGTGGCGACGATGCAGTGAAAAAAGTTTTGGAAATGACTAATGGTGGTGCTGATGCCGTACTTGAATGTGTCGGCAATGAGCTGGCCGTGGAAACCGCAGTTAAAGTCGGTCGTCCAGGAGCTGTTATTGGTCGAGTGGGAATTCCTCAAACACCAACTATGAATACAAATGACTTGTTCTGGCGCAATACCGGACTTCGTGGTGGAATTGCTGCTGTTACAACTCATGATAATGCTATTTTGTTAGACGCTGTATTGAACGGTAAGATTAATCCTGGAAAGGTCTTCACCGAAACCTTTGATTTAGATCATATCGAGGATGCTTATGAAGCAATGGATCAACGAACCGCAATTAAATCATTGTTGAAGGTTAGCGAAGGCTAATAAAATTCAGTATTTTTAAGAATGTATCGTGTTTCAATGAAGCAATAAATGCTATTTAATAATAGTGTTTATTGCTTTTTTATTTGATTTGAGTATCGTATGTGATAAAAGGAGTCGAGAAAATGTTTCAAGACATTCAACCACACATTTTAGACACACAGTATTTTTCCAAAGAAATAACCCCCGCAGACTTTGTCGTCATCGTTAAACGGGGAAAGGTTTTAATGATTGATGAAACTGAAACGAGTCGGACACCCACTTTCAAGGAATTGAGCGAAGGCTACTCAAATCATTTTGATAAGCCAAACTACCTCCTATCGGTAGCGGACAAACGGTTCTTCACGTTTGACGTTGATTTGGAAGAACAGGGTAACTTCCATTTTCATCAGTTAAATGATCTACGAAATTTAGAGCCTCGCTGGTCGGCTTTTGCCACGGCAACCAGCGCTCACCTTGCAAATTGGTATGGGCAGAACCGCTATTGTGGTCACTGTGCCCATCCCTTAGAAAAGAGTCAAGATGAACGCAAACTCGTTTGCCCAAACTGTGGAGCGGAGATTTTTCCAAAAATTTCACCAGTCATTATTGTTGGCGTTAAGAAGCAAAACAAACTTCTGCTTACCAAATACGCATCAGGCTATAACCACTTTGCCCTAGTTGCTGGTTTCGTTGAAATTGGTGAAACGCTGGAAGGTGCAGTGCGACGTGAGGTTTTTGAGGAAACTGGACTGCAGGTCAACAACATCCATTACTATAAGAGCCAACCATGGGCGTTTTCCCAGTCCGTTTTAATGGGATTCTTCGCTGATGTGGCTGGTTCGGATGCCTACCCGACCTATGAATACAAATCGGACAAAGAGGAACTATCACTTCGAAAGTGGTTTGACCGCGAAAAGATGCCTCATGATGATACTCGGCTTAGTCTGACTTGGGACATGATTGAAGCGTTTCGTCATGGGTTAAACTAAAAAAATCTCAACGATTAACGTTGAGATTTTTTTATAGGATTGAGACGTTACCTTCGTTCAAATCGATATCCTGTAAGTAGGCGGTTTGATTGTACACATCGATGAAAAAGTCACTATGATTTTCAGCAATGATTGAAGTGGATAAATTCTTAAGTCCCAGTAAATGTTCATTATGCGTCAGTTCTTTGATGCCAAGTTGACTAATCCCACCGTGAGCAAAAACAACGGCGTTTTCGTCTGGTCCAAGCTTAGCAGAAATAGACTGAATGGTATTTGCAAAACGTTGACGAGCTTCCGTGAAATTTTCAACGCCAATCGCGGCCAACTCAGGATCATTTTGGCGCTTGGACAACTTTTTGAAGAGTTCCAAATTTTCGTCCATGAGTTCCGCCTTGGAGCGGCCCTCCCATTTGCCGAAGGAGACTTCTTTCAAGTCGTCCAACTGCTGAATTTTAAGGTCAGAATTATTTTTGAATTGTTCAATGACTAATCGTGCGGTTTCGGTTGCCCGTTCAATTGGACTGGCGTACGCAGCGGCAAACTGGTAAGTGTCTAAATAGGTCGCGAGTCGGCCGTAATTTGCTAAATTAGCGTCATCCAATAGGAGCTTGGAGTTAGCGCCAGCTCCTTGCAACCGTTTTTCGAGATTCCACTGAGTTTTACCGTGACGAATAATAAAGATCCGTTTCATCATTAACCTCACACTTTTCCGATTGTGTCAGCACGTAAGCCACGGCGCAGTGTTTCCAAAGAAGTGACCTCATCATGCGCAACGTTACCGACGTTGATTTGATTGCCGAATCGTAAAATTAAAGCGGTTTGCTGAGACTTCAATGGGGCTTCGAACATAATTTGATCGATTCCATTAGCGGCTAACGCATCTAATTCGTCCTCGGCAATTTGACCGTTTTCATCGTAAATGCCAATGTTCTTACCAGCTTCGCGCGCCTCGATGATGACGTAATTTGAACCATTTGCTAAGTCATCGTTAATTTCGGCAACGCGTTCTGCTGGACTCATTTCGTGGTCGAGTTCTGGATTCTTTTTACCAACCTCGGAAATGACGTAAAAACCGGCATCTCTCGCTTGTTTTATCAAATGGCGACGGGTTTCTTTATCAACCGTTGTGGAGCCATCGCTGACCTCGATCCCTTGAAAGCCGAGTAATTCAGCTTCCTCGAAGAAGGCGTCTGCCTGGTTATTTGCGACAGCTATTTCGAGGAGCGTGCCACCAGGGTAGGGGATGATGCCGGCTTTGCGGTACCGAGCAGTTTTGGCCTCGATTAAATGCCAGTCCATTGTGGCGGCAGTTCCCCAACCAAATTTGGCAAAACTGATATAATCGCCTGCCGTGCTAATTAAATCATCAACCGCGTGAAGCCCCATGCCTTTATCAAGCATCATGGTTTTACGACCATTTTTATTATCTTGGGTTGCGGATGCCGTGTTCAAAAAATCAAATGCTTTCATTATTTCAGCTCCAAATCGTTTATGTTCTTAAAATACTAACCCTTTTTTGGACAAATGTCAGTTTAACCCGGAAAAATGACATCGAATCCTAATGTTTATAGGCTTTAACACCGCAACTAAATGAATTTCTGTGCTAATATGGTGGCGAAGCTGAAGGGGGAATTCCCATGGACAACGTTAAGGTGACCAAAAATATGACCTATGATCAGACTAATAAGCTGCAGTTAGATTATTATGAATCAACAGAAAATTCAAGCAAAACGGTTGTGATTGATATTCATGGTGGCGGTTGGTTTCGTGGTGATAAGCAAAAAGATGTTGATTTGGCGACGGCCATTGCAAAGCTGGGTTATCAAGTGGTCGTTCCCAACTATCGCTTAACACCTGATAACCATTTCCCAGCACCTTTGGAAGACATGGATCAACTAGTAAAATGGTTGCGGGAAAAGTTTAACAATCCCTCGATTATTGCCGTTGGTTCCTCTGCTGGAGGAAATATGGCGGTTGAGTTAGGAATTAAATACGGATTTCCCAGCATCTCATTATCGGGAATCTTGGCGATTGATTCTTGGCTTGAAGGACATGAAGAAGTGGTTGGAAAGCCTGATACAACGCAAGACTTTACCAACGCAGCGAGCGCAACCATCAATCAAACGGGACATGACGATTCATTTTATAAGTGGTTCTTGATGAACTATTTAAATAATGATATGACGTTAGCTGAAAAAGCGACACCATACCGACGAGTTGGCAGCACTGCTGGCCCCATGATGTTAGTGAATTCGTTAAATGAATTTGTCCCGACTTCAGGCGTTTTCACACTGGCAGAACGACTCGTGCAGAACAACGTCCCAGTCGAGACCACCTTTTTACCTGGTACGCAGCATGCAAAGGGGTACCTGGAGCAAGTTTGGCCGCAAATTGAATTATTTTTAAACAAGTACAGTTTATAAGAATTCTAATGAAAATCTGCACGAAAAAGTCGTATAATGAGATTATTCTAATATTTTTAAAAGGAGAACTTTATGGCTGACACAACGCATTTTTATCAATTATTTGAACCGGAACACTATAACGTTTATTTAGACATTAATCGTGAGACAAAGAAGATTACTGGTAAAACAACGATTGCTGGTGAAGCAAAAGCCGAAAAAATTTCAATTCATCAAAAATATATGAACATTGAATCTATTTTAGCTGATGGCCAAAAAGTTGCTTTTACAACAGATGACAGCGCGGATGCGATTCGCATTGATTTAGGAAAAACGGGCAACGTGACCTTTACAATCGACTACACAGCTCCGCTAACAGACTCCATGATGGGCATTTATCCATCATATTACGAAGTAAATGGTGAAAAGAAACAATTAATCGGAACCCAATTTGAAACGACTTTCGCGCGTCAAGCGTTTCCTTCAATTGATGAGCCAGAGGCAAAAGCAACCTTTGACTTAGCTATCAAGTTTGACGAAAAACCTGGCGAAACGATTATTGCCAACATGCCTGAAGTTCGACAAGAAGCTGGCGTGCACTACTTTGACACGACCGTGAAGATGTCGACCTATTTGGTGGCATTCGCTTTCGGTGATATGCAAAGTAAATTGACGACCACTAAGAGTGGCGTCAAGGTTGGGGTATTTGGGACTAAAGCCCACGATGCCAAGGAACTTGATTTTGCCCTTGATATTGCGAAGCGCTCAATTGAATTTTATGAAGACTTCTACCAGACCCCATATCCACTACCACATTCATGGCAGTTGGCCTTGCCAGATTTCTCGGCCGGCGCTATGGAAAACTGGGGCTTAGTGACTTATCGAGAAGCTTACTTACTCCTGGATCCTGATAATACAGCACTAGATACGAAACAATTAGTGGCGACGGTCATTGCGCATGAACTTGCGCACCAGTGGTTCGGTGATCTTGTGACGATGAAGTGGTGGGATGACCTTTGGTTAAATGAAAGTTTTGCCAACATGATGGAATATGTCGCAATCGACGCAATCGAACCAGACTGGCACGTTTGGGAAATGTTCCAAACGTCAGACGTTCCGGCTGCTTTGCAACGGGATGCGACGGATGGTGTACAGTCGGTCCACGTGAAAGTTGAGAATCCAGCTGAAATTGATTCGTTATTTGATAGTGCCATTGTTTATGCCAAAGGAGCGCGGATGCTTGTGATGGTCCGGGCACTGCTTGGCGATGACGCCTTGAGAGCAGGATTGAAGAAGTACTTTGAATTGCACCAATATGGTAATGCAACGGGGGCCGATTTATGGAGTGCCCTTGGAACAGCTTCCGATTTGGATGTTGGCGCGATCATGAACTCTTGGTTGGAACAACCCGGTTATCCAGTGGTTTCTGCTAGTGTTGTGGATGGTCAATTGACACTTTCGCAACAACAATTTTTCGTTGGAGAAGGCCAAGATACCGGCCGTCAATGGCAGATTCCGTTGAACGGAAATTATGATGAAACACCAACCATCATGACTGAAAAGACAATCAAGCTTGGAAACTACGAAGACTTACGCCAATCAAACGGCAAGCCGTTCCGCTTAAATGTCGGCAACAACTCACACTTTATCGTGAAGTATGACGAGACCTTGCTGAAGGATATCTTTGCCTATAGCGAAATGTTGGATGCTATTTCACAACTACAACTATTGCAAGATTTCCGATTATTAGCTGAAAGCGGCAAAATTTCATACGCGTCCGTTGTGCCGATACTGACCCGTTTTGCTAATCATCCTTCTTCAGTTGTCAACGCAGCCCTTTACCAAGTTGCGGGTAACTTGAAGAAGTTCGTGACGCCAGGATCCGATGAAGAAACGCAACTGCAAGCGCTGTTTAACAAATTGAGCACCAGACAGGTTACCCGTTTGGGATGGACACCAAAAGCTGGCGAGTCCAACGATGATCAACTGACACGTCCATATGTTTTGAATGCAGCTTTGTATGCCAAAAATGAAGAAGCAGTTGCTTCAGCACACAAGTTATTCACCGCAAACAAGGCAAGTTTGGCAACGTTACCTGCAGATATTCGAGTCTTTGTTTTGCGTAACGAAGTCAAGAACTTTGGCAACGACCAATTGTTTGATCAATTAGTAGCTGATTACCGTCAAACGCCGGATGCAAGTTACAAGGCCGATATTCGTGCAGCGTTGACGAGTACAACCGACGATAACCAAATCGCCAAAATTGTTGATAACTATGAAAATGCCGACCTTATCAAACCTCAAGATTTACGAGCTTGGTACCGTGGCGTTTTAGCCAATGATAAGGGCCAACAAGCCGCTTGGGATTGGATTAGAAATGATTGGCAATGGCTGGAAGATACAGTCGGTGGCGATATGGAATTTGCAACGTTCATCACTGTGACGACGGCTGTATTCCATACACCGGAACGTTTGGCAGAGTTCAAGGCTTTCTTTGAACCTAAGCTAAATACGCCAGGCTTAACTCGCGAAATCAAGATGGACATCAAGACAATCGAGAGTCGCGTGGCACTGGTTGAAAAGGAAAAAGCTGCAGTAAACGAGGCAGTTAAAAAAATCGTTTCAACCTGCAATAAATAATGAAATAACGATTAAATTAGGTTCCCTAATGGTCAGCCGAGATGATGAATCTTTGCTGACGGTTAGGGGATTTTTTTGTTCCAAATGAGACTCAATTTATTATAGCTGATAATAGTTATTCATCATTATTTTAGTAGATGTTAATTGTTATCCGTGTGGCTAAATGATATTCTATAAAAAAGATTAACTTTTCATGTGAATCGCACATCAACTTCTTTGGGGGAGGAAATGCAAATGCGACAAAAATGGGGAAATATGACCAAAATAGTTCATTACAAGCTACATAAAAGTAGGGGAAAATGGCTACTAATAGGCGTCACATTTTTATCTGTGGCGGTATTTGGTGTGTCGTCAGTTTCTGCGGATCAAACTAGTACAGCAGTGGCAGAAGAATCAGTAACAGCGCCTGCACCAACCCAGCAGGAGACTCAGGTAGCACCAGCACCAACTGAACAACAAACTGAGTCGGCGGCACCAGTTGAAAATCCAGAAGCAGAACCAGTGACTGAGGCACCACAGTCTGAAACGCCTGAGCCGGCAGATTCACCGAGCGATGAAACGCCACCAGCTGCTTCACAGTCGAATGCCAATCAAACAAAAGTTGCTCAGCGTCAATCGGGTCAGCCTGCCTTTCTTCCTGATGGGCCAGTTGAGCTTCCCGATGTAGATAGTGAAGGATTACCACTTAATAACGGGTACGTAACGGTTATGACCGACCAAGATTCCGTTACCCGTCAGGTATCGTCCACAATTCATATTACAAATGAGGATGTATCGTCTATTGATCCAGCTGAAATGGGCAAGCCCGTGTCAATTAAATGGAACGTTGTTGATGAAGATGGAAATCCGGTCACAACATTTACGTTCCGAGGAGAATATGCGATTGGTAAAACACCGAAAATTCAACCGCTATATTGGAGTAATTTATTTGATCACATGGTAACGTCGCAAGCAGAATTAGTTAATTATTGGATTGACGAGGACGAAGCAAAACCGTTTAATGTCGTGAACGCTTATACGACGGATGATTTGAAGCTGTTGCTAACGCCAGATTTAAATTATGATGGCCTTAAAATGGTGAAGGATGAGGCCACTGATACTTATGTACTGGAGATACGATTACAGATAGTTCCGAATTATCAAAAAACAGTGGTTCACTTTGTTGATCGGGCGGGAAACACGATTCGCCCCGATGAAGTACAATGGCTGATTTTTGGTGAAGCTAGTAAGACAACTGATTTCAATATCGAAGGTGCAGATTTATACGAAATTCAGACGGATGGGACGCAATATTACCAACCGAATCGAGTTGTATTTGATATTCACAATAAAACGATTACGACTGATGGCTGGGATAATCACTATGATTTTACGTTTGATAATTTTCCAATTGAAACTTATTATGTTCAGGGTGCGAGGGGGAATATCACTGAAAGCAACTTGTTCATTAATTTGGATGCTCCAACGGAACCCATCGAAACTCGGGCACTCTACGACACGCTTGGAATGACTAGGGCCGAGTTTTATGCAAAGGTGTTGAACGATTGGACCTATGATCTTGATGCTGTTTGGGGACCAGGGTATGTGGATGATTGGCGAACTGATAATCCTTACCTCACGAGTGAATCCAAAGAAGTAAACACGCAGTATAATGATGCCCTTGCACTTTACGCAACCTGGAAGAACATCCATACGTATGAAGTGACGGCAAGGTACGATGTTCATCAAGAGCCAGCGGTGGATGAAGCAACACTGATTGTGCATTATGTTGACGACGAAGGAAATTCAATCAAGGCCGATACAATCAAAAATGGGCATATTGGCAATTTGTATCAAGTGACTCCTGAAAAGACGATTGGCAATTATACGTTTAAAGAAGCGCACGGGGCGTTAGCTGGGAAATTGACATCGGCGTTGACTGAAATTACGCTGATTTATACGGCCGTAGATGGCGGAACCACCACCCCAAACATTCCGGAGACGCCAACAACGCCCGAAACACCGACGACTCCTGAAAATCCGGAAACACCGGTCAACCCAGTTGTGCCAAGCAATCCTGAAGAACCAGATGGCCCTAGACCAACACCAAGTACGCCAGCAAATCCAGGAACGGTAGCAGAGCCCAAGAATCCTAGTGATTCAAACGGTGAAGAGGCAAAGTTAAAACAAAATAATCAGCTCAAAATGACTTCGGCAGCAATACTCCCGCAAACAAATGATAGTCAAACAAATTCATTTACGATGATCGGGGTTCTAATGTTTTTGGTGGGGTTACTAGGCTTCAGACGGAAAAGAAAAGAGTAGCTATTTATAGATAGTTAAAACACCTTCATAACGAAGGTGTTTTATTTTTGAGGTATATAAACTTGTAAGCGCAAACGTGATTTTTAAATTGTAATCAAATACACACAATTCTCAGTATAATATAAGTGATTTTATGAACATATTTGGTATAATTGAAGTTGTAAAACTAGGGGGAATAAAAAATGAATATTTGGGATAAGAAAACGCATTTCAAAATGTATAAATCCAAAAAGGGTTGGATTATAGCAGGGGTAACGCTTTTTCTGCTGGTGTTTTAGGATTATCAACGCAGGCAAATAGTGCCAGCGCGGCAACCGATGATACAGGAACAGGTACACCTCAAACGGAGGCTGCTCCGGCAAGCACGAGTAATGATTTGAGTGCGAAAGAAGCAGTGTTAACAGGAACTGATTCAGGAAAAGACACACCTGCTACCACAGCACCTGCCACTGATGAGGGTACCAATGTCGGTACAGGTACTGAAGGTGCCGCTCAAACACCAGCAGCTGATGAAACAGGATCAAACGCAGCTGGTCAGAAGCTTGAAAATGAAGCACCAGGGGCGGATGCAGACCAAACTGCCGTCAAGACAGATAATGAGGCTACTGAGACAGATAAGCCAGAAACTCCTGCACCAAACGTACCGGTTTCAGATATTAAGTCAAAAGATACTGCAGACAATGAACAAACTAACAGCAATGATACTTTAGTAAAAGAAACGAATTTACCGAAATCAAGTAAAATGGCAACACAGATGTTCGATGAAACGGCAGTAGATGATACAACAGGAGTAAATGCTACAACTGATGTCCTAACTCCAGATTCCGACTTTAATTTTAGGGAAAGCGACGGAGAAATAACTATCTGGGGGTATACAGGAACGGCAACAAACATCGTTATTCCTGACACAATTAACGGAATGGATGTCACTATGATTGGTACAGGTGCTTTTGCAAATCAAACAACACTCCAAAGTGTTATCTTACCAAAGCATCTAAAGGAAATTGGGATGACTGCTTTTTATAACACACCTAACCTTACGAGTATCGTTATTCCTGATAGTGTCACTACAATTGATACTAGCGCTTTTGCTCAAACTGGATTATCAGCAAACCAAGGATTAAAGACCATTACCTTTGGTACAGGATTAACCTCAATTGGGAATTCTGCTTTTGCTAATAACCAACTTACTAATGACCTGAGTCAGGGGGAGACTTTCAACATTCCGGCGAGTGTAACGACTATTGACAACTATGCATTTGCCAACAATCAACTAACGGGTGTTGTGGTAGAAGGTACGCCAGCTAATTCGACAGCTTTTGGCAACGGAATTTTTGCAAATAATGGCTTAATGGAACTGATAGCGCCAGTTGCTCTTTATGGTAATAAGCAAAAACCTGGAATTTTTAATATGCCTGTTAATGGTCCTATAAACTTAGAGAATAATATTAGCTACGTCTATATTGGTGCAAATGTACAATTTGGAGAGGTTACCGATATTTCAGATGGTGTTACCTTCAGCAATAATAACTTTAAATTGCCTATGAATGCAGACGGAACAACAATTCCAGCGTTTAATTTTACTGTTACTTATTCGGATGAAAATGGTATGCAATTTCAAAGAACGGATTATGTTGAGTTATACAATATTGTGGCCCATGATTCCACTCTCTACGTTGGACAAACTTGGAATCCAAGTAGTAACCTAGACAGCACAACGCAAGGCTATTATGCAAACTACGATGAAAATGGAGCTCCCGCTAATTCTACTCAAGCAAATATTAGTGTTAGTTACTTACCAGCTGCCGTTGATACTAGTACTCCTGGAGTTACCCGAGTTATTTACTACTATGGCGCTCAATATACACCGATTAATGTCACAGTTTTGGCCAACCAAAGTACAATCACCGGTCAAGACCAAACAGGACATGTCGGTGATCCTGTTCCAGATGCTTCTAACTTTGTTGACAAACTCACGGATCCTGATGGTAATCTAGTTGATAATTCTGAGGTTACGGCTGATACAATAGCTGTTGATAATTCCACAGTTGGCGATTATCCTGTTACCCTAAGTTACACCGATAAAGTCGGCGTAGTTCATACAACTACGGTAACTTACCATGTGGTTGCCAATCAAAGTACCTTAGTCGTCCACGACGTCACCAATACCGCTGGCGATTCCCATGCCACAGCACCTGACTTTGTTACCAGTGCTACTGACTCAGATGGTAAAGATGTCAGCCAATCAGCCACATCTACTTTTGAGGGTGTTGATTGGAATACACCAGGTGACTACCAAGTTACAATTACAGTTGGTGGCATTTCGCAAACAGCCATTTTACACATTGTAGCCTCAACTAGTGGTGGCGGGGCGGTAACCCCACCAGCTGAGCCAGGAACACCAGAAACTCCGACAACTCCTGAAACCCCAACGACGCCAGAAGTTCCAGAGACGCCAACGGAACCAGAAACTCCAGTATTGCCTGGAGAACCTAATCCAGGAATTTCGGATCCAACAAATGAACCTGGAGCTACTGAAACAAAGACAACGGAAAAATCGGCTTCAAGTCACTACGCAATGAAGCTGCAAACAAAATATACAACTAAACATGAACAAGCATCATCAGAAACAAACCTCCCACAAACAAATGACTCAACATCAAATAAACTAGTGAGTGTCGGGTTGAGTATGATGATTGGTCTATTAGGCTTAATTGGATTTAAGAAACGTTCCAAAGAAGAATAGAAATCAAAAAATCCTTAATGTCAGAATTTAATTTCTGGTGTTAAGGATTTTTGCGTCTAGTTAATTAATCTTTCGTTTAGGATTTAGAATTCCCATTGGATCAAATAAATGCTTAATTGCATGCTGAATTTCATCTACATCAAAGCCCAATTCCGCATTGGTCCACTGATTTTTCAACATCCCAACAGCGTGCTCACCGGAAATGGTTCCACCCAGTTCGAGTGTTTTGCTAAGCAAACGGCGAGTTGCCTCAAGCACTTTGACAGGTGGTTCTGGCTGATCCTTTGGCCACAGTAGGCTTGGGTGCACGTTGCCATCACCAGCATGACCGGCAGTGTAAATGTCGACGTCTAGCTCGTCCGCAACCTGTAAAATGTAATCCATCATTTCGGCGAGTTTGGAAAGGGGAACGGCCATATCTTCCATGATGTGATTTCCATGGGCAAAGACCGCTGGAAGCATATCTTGGCGGAGCTTCATCAATTCGGCAGCCTTTTCAGGATTCGTTGTCAACTGAACGTTAGTTGCCACATCATCAGATAGGATCTTTTGGGCAATATCGAGGCTTTCCTGACCACCAGCATCCAATTTAAAAATGAGCATTGAAGCATCATTGCTGGCGTAGTGGGTATTTTCGTATTCATCTAGTGCAGCAACGGTTTTGCTATCTAGCGCCTCCAACATTACTGGGGCAATCCCAGACATGCGAAGATCGCGAACGGCTTTGGCGAGTGCAGCCATATTTTTGAAAAACGCAACGCCAGTAACCGGCTGACCAACGGGGATTGGGAAAAGTTTGACCGTTATTTCAGTGACAATTCCTAAAGTTCCTTCAGAGCCGACAAACAGTTGCGTTAAATCGTAGCCGAATGCTTGCTTATAGGTTCGACCACCAAGACTAAGTTCGCGGCCATCCGCCAATACAACTTTTAATCCAAGAACTGAATCCTTAGTAGCACCGTATTTTGCGGTACTCATGCCGCCAGCATTGGTACCGACATTTCCACCAATTGTCGAAATGGGCTTTGATCCAGGATCTGGTGCATAAAATAGGCCTTGTTTGCGAGCTTCGCGGTCGAGATCACCATTGACAACGCCGGGTTCGACAATCGCAATTCCATCATCTGGACTGATTTTTTTGATGTGATTTAATTTAGCAGTTGATAAAATAATCCCATCGTCAATGCCGTCAGCACCAATAACGGTTGAGGTATCACCACTTTGAGGGATGACGGGCAAATGAAATTTGCGGGCTGCCTTCAAAGTTCCTTTAATATCGTCAACGTCCTGGACTTCAACGTAGGCGAGGAGTTTTCCCGCCATAGAGTTAGCAGCGCGTCCATTTGCACCATGCTTTTCACTTGTCTCATCGTTAACGTGGATTTCGGCATGTGGTGCCTGTTCTTTTAAATAATGAAGTTTTTCATCATTTGAGTACTCAGAAAATAATAACATTTCATGACTTCTTTCTTTTTAGGTCGCCAATTTAATCTTGGCCAATTTGGAGAACACAAGCGCCTGTGATATCACCTTTTTTAACAAAGCGAAGTGCTTCATCTGCTTTATCAAAGGCGTAGGGGGTTGTGGTTGGTTGAATGTTTAATCGATCAGCCAACCGCAAAAATTCTTCCCCGTCCTTTCGGGTATTGCTCTCAACACTGGTCAAGTTTTTTTCATGGAAAATGTGTTGCTGATAATTCAGCTCTGGGATATCGGTTAAGTGAATGCCGGCTAATGCCAAAGTGCCACCAGGCGCAAGGCCCTTAAGCGCGTTAGGCACAATGTCCCCAACTGGGGCAAACATGATGGAAGAATCCAGCTTGACGGGTGGTAAATCATAAGCGCCATTTGCGGAAGTTGCGCCCAGTTTCAGAGCAAATTGTTGGGAATCTTTGCCACGGGTTAAAACGTGAACTTCGATTCCTTGGTCCAGTGCAATTTGAGCCGTGATATGGGCGGACCCGCCAAAGCCGTATAAACCAAGCCGACCACCAGCGGGAACGTTTGCCCGGCGAAAAGCACGATAACCGATAATGCCGGCACAAAGGAGAGGTGCAGCTGTTGTCGAATCAAATCGATCAGGAATGTGATAAGCAAATCCTTCAGGAACCGTGACGTATTCAGCGTAACCGCCATCATGATCCCAGCCAGTATATTTTGAATTTGGACAAAGGTTTTCGCGACCCGAGCGGCAAAAATGACACACGCCACACGTCCATCTTAACCAGGGAACCCCAATTCGTGCTCCCAAATTAAATCGACTAGTTTGTGGTCCCGTGGCCACCACTTCGCCCACAATTTCGTGTCCGGGGGTTACGTGTTCTTGGTGAACGGGAAGGTCACCTTCAGATACGTGCAAGTCGGTGTGACACACGCCACACGTTAACACTCTGACAAGAACTTCACCAGCTGCCGGAGTTGGAACTGGTTTGGTGATAAATTCTAATGGGGAACGAGCACCATCAATCGGACCAGGCGTGGTAACCTGCCAGGCTCTCATCGTTGTTGGTAAATCTGTGATTTTAGCATTAGCTTCAGCCATTATTCAATCGCCTCTATTGTATTGTGACACCTTAACCATAAAATTTTCCTGGTGGAGAATCAATTTAAACGACTTTGTGAATTTGAAATAATCCAGAATTTAAATCAAATTTTTCAGAGTATCTAAGAATAATTGGCTCACATTTAGTAATCGACGACTTTTGTTCCAAATTAATGTATTAGGTTACGTTAATTCCGGATTCAGTGGCCGAAAAACGAGTCTATTCTCGCCCGCAGTGTCAATTAAATGTTCGTAGGTAAGGGCAATTCCGGCGCCAGCTTTGACTAGTAGACTCGCATTATAAAACAAATTATAGGTTCCAATAAAATTAAACTGATCAAGTAAATCATGACTCCATTCATCAAAATTGCTGAGGTGTTTCATTTGAGCAGAGGTAATTAAGGGACGGCCAATCAGATGAAGATATGGAAATATTGCAGCATGTAAAGCCACTGGATTATGGCGGTGCAAGTGGATTTCCGGTATTTGGTGGGAAATTAAAACATTATACTGGTTAAGAAAAACAGGCGCCAAGATTAGTGTATTGAAATTGACTAATCTTGACGCCTATTTATGTCCTATTTTTTATTTGCTATCCCTCAAGTCAAGGCGACTAACACTTGCATATTTTAGCAAAAGAGAATAGCATAAAAACGTTAGCTTCCTAACGAAATGAGGTAGAACATATGGCAGAAACTAATTTAAATTATGGTCGATTAGCCAAGCAAGCAACGAACGTGATGAGCCGTCATTTAGATGCATTTGCGGCATCATACGGATTGACTGGCGTTCAATTGTCGACAATCGACTTTTTGGCAAGACAGAAAAATCAGTCTGTCCTTCAAAAGGATATTGAAGTTGAATTTTCAATACGCCGATCCAGTGCAACCACACTTTTACAGCGAATGGCTCAGAAGGAACTTATTAGCCTTTCGAAGTCGGCTGCTGATGAACGTCAGAAGGAGGTCCACTTAACGGCCAAGTCGCAAGACCTTATTCAAGTTGTTGGTGATTACTTAGAGGTTCAACAAAATAGTTTGGAAGCAAATTTTACGCCTACTCAATTGCGCGCTTTTAGTTCAATTTTAACGTTTCTTAAAAAAGACGAAGCTGGTAAAAATTATAAGAAGAATGGAGATCGATAATTAAAATGATTAATACGAATCAAAAAATTCGAGGACAGGTGATTGCGGCGGTCATCGCTACGGGCCTGATGTCCTTTTGTGGGGTGATTGTCGAAACGGCAATGAATATTACGTTCCCAACGTTGATGCGAGAATTCGGGGTGACGACTAGTACCGTTCAATGGCTGACGACAGGGTATCTGCTGACCGTTGCAATCATTGTACCGTTATCTTCCACACTCAAAAAACGATTTAAAATGAAATCTTTATTTATAACAGCAAATCTCCTGTTTATTTTAGGATTGATTTTAGATGCGGTGGCGCCAATTTTTCCAGTCCTGCTCTTAGGTCGGATCATTCAAGGCTGTGGGACAGGGATTGCGCTACCTTTGATGTTTAACATTATTATTGATCAAGTGCCACAGCAGAAGCTTGGGTTAATGATGGGAATTGGCACGCTTATTACGGCCGTTGCGCCAGCCATTGGGCCAACGTTTGGTGGTGTGGTGGTTGCCAGCTTGGGATGGCGGTTTATTTTTATTATTTTACTTCCTATTCTAATTATTTCTTTCTTCATGGGAATAAAAACGATTGAACAAAAATCAACGATTCAAGCGGTAAAAGTTGATGGCTTGAGCGTTCTCCTCATTTTCGTGACCTTTATTGGGCTCATTCTAGGTTTTAGCCAAATGGGAGGACACCCGTTCATGAGCCTGTCGGTTGGCGGTGCAATGCTAATTGGTTTAATTGGACTCGTGGGCCTCGTCTACCGAAGTCTGCGAATTTCTCAACCAGTTATTGATATCCGAGTGCTGAAAAACAGCTCATTTTCTGGTCACGTGGTCGCCTTTTTCATTTTACAAGTTGCGTCACTGGGGCTCTCATTTATTTTGCCAAACTATATGCAGTTAGTGAATGGTTCCACGTCCACCATTGCCGGACTCGTTGTTCTTCCTGGCGCAGCTATCGGGGCAGCCATGTCGCCAATTAGTGGTCGGTTACTAGATAATCTTGGCGCAAAAAAGCCAATTTTCACAGGTGTGTTTATCGTCCTGATTGGACTGGCATTATTTACGCTACTAGCCCTGAATATGGGCAATCTGGCGATCCTAGTGATTTATGTTATTTACATGATTGGGATTGGCCTTATCTTTGGAAACATCATGACGAATAGTCTATCGGTTCTGAATGCTGCCCAACAGACCGATGGGAATGCTATTTTAAATACACTGCAACAATTTGCCGGCGCAATGGGGACTTCAATCGTTTCCGCCATCATTGCGATGAGTCAGTTATCGGGTCATGGTTCTCTGGCCAGGTTGACTGCGATTGGCTCGCGGAACGCTTTGCTGGTTTTGACCTTGCTGGTAATTGTCGCAATTGGAATGCTAATTTATGCGGTTAACCTTGGTGAGAAGCAGAAAGTGAATCGAAGTAAACGTTAATAAAAAATCGTCCTATCTTAAGTTGATAGGGCGATTTTTTATTTCTAGTCAACAACCTTAGCGCCAAGCACATGTTCAAAGTGATCCAGTGCCCAGTCGTTTCCAGCGGGCGTCAACGCCGCCACGGCCTGCTTATGGATAACCATTTGGTAGTTAAGATTATAGGCATCGACTGCCGTGTGTAGCACACAAATATCGGTACAAACTCCCACTAAGTGAAGGGTATCAATGTGGCGCTCACGCAATCGTAAGTCTAAATCGGTTCCCGCAAACGCGCTATAGCGGGTTTTATCAAATTGGCTAACCCGTTTATGATTCTTGTGAGCATCAAACCAGGGGGCTAATGAGCCAAATAGATCACGGCCCCATGTATCGCGGACGTTATGAGGTGGGAAGAGTTTGGTTTCTGGATGGTAGGGGTCATTGGGGGTATGCACATCAGTGGGAAGGTAAACCCAGCCACCATCGGCCAGTGTCCGATTGGCGAGTTCTAAAATTTGAGAATTAATTTTCTGACCGGGTTCACCGCAAGTTAGGGCGCCTTTGTCGGCAACGAAATCGTTTGTATAATCGATAATCAGTAGGGCTTCATTTGCACTCATAATTGAGCCTCCAAAATTTTTGTTCAGGCAATTTTATCATTAACAGCATTGTACAATATTTTCACTATTTTTACTGGAAAAAGGGCATTGATAAATCTATAATTGTCAGCACATTAAGCAAATACTGGAGGAATTCATCCATGAACGATATTGCGGAAATTAGTGAACTTGTTGCCAGAGAAAGACTGTACCGAGTTAGACATAATCCGGCGATTGCAGATTGCTACTACCCAGATGCAACCGTTGCGACCAGCTGGCAAAGTGGCAGTATTGACACCTTTTTGAATCAAGAACCTGCTGAAGTCGATCCCCGATTTTCGATTGTGGGCAGCGTCAGCACCCCCGTTGTTCATCAAAATGGCGAACGAGCCTACGTTGAGTTACCAACAAACACCAGAATGCGAATGATGGTGAAGGGCGTTCAAATGGAAATTGAATCATTTCGGCGTTTAATCTATTATGTAGAAAAACGAGAACAAGACTGGAAAATTTCAAAAATGATTTCGATTAATGAAAGTGATAATCTTTATCCAGTTGTCCCCGGAACCCATTTGGATGTCGATCCTAAAGAACTGGAAAAGTTTCGACCATCCTATCAATTCTTAGCCTATGTCAGATTGGCAGCTGGTGGCTCAATCAGTCAGGAGTTACTGGGTATTGATCGACCAGATGATATAAAAAAATTGTATCAACAAGCTGAACAATGGTTGCTCGAAAAAAATTTATAATAATGAAGGAAGTTTAATCAAATGACGAATGAAATAGTGACCCTTATTACTGGTGCCAACCAAGGAGTTGGATTTGAAACGTCGAAGGAACTCGCCCAAAAAGGACAGCACGTTTTGCTCGGTTCTCGAAATAAGGAACGGGGCGAGAAAGCCGTCCAAGAGTTGAAGAAACTGAAGTTGAACGTCGATTTAATTCAAATTGATGTGACGGATAAGACGAGTATCAAGCAGGCAGCAGACAAGATTAATTCTGACTATGGCTACCTTAGCGTTTTGATTAACAATGCGGGGATGACAAACGATGCCCATCAAAAGCCTTCACTGATGTCGACCGATGTCATGCGTGAGGAGTATAACGTGAACTTCTTTGGTCTCATCGATGTGACGCAGGCGATGCTGCCGTTATTAAGGGAGGCTGATTCGGCAAAAATTATCAATCTTTCGAGTAATATGGGGTCGTTAAGCTTGGCCAGTGACTCAAAGTCTCGTTTCTATCAGGTGAGTTCACTGGGTTACCAGTCCTCAAAGGCGGCAGTCAACTTTGCAACGATTTGCTTTAGTAAGGAGTTGGCCGATACGAACATCACTGTCAATTCGGTTAATCCGGGCTGGACTGCAACGGGATTTGGAGGCCGCCCAGCCGATGCACTTAAAATACCAGGGATGCAGGAAGTTGAAGAGGGGGCCGCTCGAGTGGTGGCAATGGCAAGTGATCCAAATAATGAGGTAACTGGGACGTTTACTGAAAATGAGGGAACGTTGCCTTGGTAAACCGAAAGGAATCGTTGCATAGCAATGATTCCTGTTTAATTAGATAGGAGAAAAAATGGCTTATTATCTTTGTGCAGCATTTACATTGATTAGCGCGTTGGTTAGCCTCGGTTTTTCAATTGACGCTTATCATAGTGCTCAACCTGAGACTGCTTTGACTAATGCCAAATACGCGTTATCCCGCAGTACCGCAATTGCATTGATAATGGTTGGACTTATCTTGATAAAATCAACGCCTGCTTTGATGGTGATAGCACTTATCATGATTATTGTGCAATTACTTGATGGCCTTATTGGGATTAAAATAAGCCTGTTTAAAGCGATTGGACCATTGGTAACTGCAATCGTTAATGCTGTTTTGCTGGCGGTGCTATGGCTGTAGGGATAATAAGACTCGTTTTGGAACGTTTACTGAAAATGAGGGAAAAGTAGTAATGAATTTATTCAGAGCTAACTGAAGTCTTCACAATTGAATTAACAGGCTGACGTCTTTGCTCTCCCTGTCATGAATCGTTCAGAAAAATAAACGTAAAAGGCTGGAACTAGAAAAAATACTAATAAAAGGGTGTCATCCATTTGGGTGACATCCTTTTCAAGCTTTCACAGATTATTGTTAATGAGATGAACCAGTCGTAATTGTTATACATATGATTAGCTTTATCTTTTGAATGCTAATATACTAATTGTCGGTGTAGATAATTGTAATCAAACAGTTAGGCTGAAAATGTTTTATTATTTGTTATTTTGTTATATAATGAAACCGTTAACATGATCTTTTATTTATAGAGGGATTAACTACAAATTGAATATAAAATTAGGGGGTAACAAATTTGAGAGGGAACAATTTTGTTAAAGCCAATAGTGATGTGAAAGAACATTACAAAATGTACAAAGTAGGGCGTAGATGGGTGTTTGCTGGGATTACACTTATGACGTTTGGGTCGATGGTTCTTTTTGGTTCTCAAGATGTAAATGCAAGTACAAGTGAAATGAATAATGAATCTTCTAGTTCAGTGGCCAACAACAGTTCGGTATCAAACAATGAATCGAATACAGCGGTTATTAGTTCAAGTTCATCTAGTGTGCAAAAAACGAGTTCTTCTGATGAAAAAAATGAAGATTCAGCTGGCAGTTCAACTACAGAATCTGGTTCATCTTCTAACCAGAGTGGAAGTGTGGTACAAAATAAAGCTGCCGATGAAAATACGACAGATTCCAGTGATGCGGGCACGACTTCAGAAAAGAAAACAACATCTGATTCAGAAAACGTAAAGTCTGATACCAATAGTGATACAAAGGCTGATACTAATGCGGATACGCTGGACAATATAGATAAAAAAGCTGTTGATAATACGGATATCAAAGCTGATAGCTCAAATGTTGATGTAGCCTTTGACGGTCAGTCAGCTAAAGCGACTGTATTCAAGGCGAGTTCGAGAATGTTAACTTTAAGTGATGCTGTTTTGGCGGATGAGACAACTTTGGCTCAGTCTATTACTGTGGCTTTAAATGGTGTTACCACCGAGGTAGCAACGATTAATCTTGCAGATGCCGATGAGCTAAATGGTAGCAAGCCAGCACCAAGCGAAGTTCAAACATTAACCTTTAGCGGAACTTTTAATCCGGGGGACTCTTTTACTGTTTCCCTACCAGATGAATTTAACATTACGGGATTTGATGATGGCGGTGCTCAAGATGGCAACGTAATTACCTTTACATATGATGGTACGACCACCGCAGTTGTGAGCTATAAAGTGGAGTTTGATATTGTCGATTTAACAGCATCTGCACTTAAACAAAACCAGGCCCAAATTCCAGATGGGACTGTTGTTGATGTGACAGTTTCTAAGAATGGGGTTACAGATAATAGCATGGCGGTTACGTTGACTAACCCAACCCAATATTCAATCATTAAAGAAATTAAACGGGTTGTTCCAACTGAGGCAGATTCTCCTAATATTGTTGCTGGAGAAGAATACGGTTATCGGATTCGACTTGGAGCCGCAGATTATGATGGAAATGGCTGGCAAGTGGGCAATGGGTATCGTACCCAACTTACTAATGCGGTGGTTACGATTCCTGTGCCAGCAGGCTTTATTTTAAATACGGCTGATTCTGGTTTACTTTCAAGTTCTTCTAATGGAGAAAATGGTACTACTGGTTTGGCAAAGAATAGTGATTTGATCTTTTCGCAACCCGATGGTACAGGTTGTGACATTTTGGTGACCTTACCAGACGGCGATTATTTAGATGACTTTAATCTTTATTTAGCAGGTAGTTATGCAGATGGAACTATTGGAACGGTTACTGCCACAGGAAATGCAACGTTAACTGGAACACTCATGGGCCAAACAATTACAACGAGTGCTTCAACTGCAATGAGTGACACTTTAGCGACAGAAAACTATAGCACCTCTTATATATTAGGGAGTCAAAACAAATCTAATACCCTTTTGATTGGGTCTGACACGTCTGGCGTCAACAAAGGTGGTATGGGGTACATTAGTGTAAAAGATAACAGTAATTATGAAACTGGAGTTGATTATACCGTTACGTTGCCAGATGGTATGAGTATTACCGGTATCCAGGCTCCTTCAAGTAATTTTAAAACAGGTACAGAGTTTACAATTACAGCTACTGATATAAATGGGCAGACTTATACCGATACAGTCGGGATGGGTGACACATATTCGTTTGGCAATACAGCTCGAATTGCGACAATTAACGTGATGTCGACAGCACTTGATCCTGGTGATGGTGTAGATGGAACTTTTGCTCAAAATAATAATTATACCTATGCACTTTGGCTTTTAGGATCATTGGCAGATACTTATGATGATGGTAGTAGCTTGACTTCGGGAGATACATTGACATATACAGTCACTGATAACACTTCCGATGCAACTAATTCAAATACACAGACACTTACGAATGTGCCGGTTTCTGCATTAAGTGCAGACTCAATTACGTATACCGTACCCTCTACTGTTTTAAGTAGCGGTGATAAGATTACGGGAACTTATAAAATTGATATGGGGAAGGCAACCTTTAATGGTGCAGAAAATGATCCTACTCCTTTTGAACCAATTGTTTATGTAGTTGCGCCTGACAATACAGTGTTCGATAGTGATAATCCATTTGTTTTTGATACTACAGACACAGACTACAATGATGTTAAGGTTACAAAGTTGGCGGATTTAGATGGTCGCGAAGTTTACGAACTTGATTGGACAGGCACTGGTGATTCGCCATTGATTCACTTTACTGCTAACTATGTTGTAAAAAATAACCTGGTAGCTGGAGATACTGTTTCGATTGATCCTACTTTGGCCAATGGAAACGTTTTTATTACCTCTCCCGAAAATCTAGTTTCAGTAGTCTATCGTGACACTACTTACTTTACTAATGTGGCTGATCAAGTAACTGATACGGATTGGACCATTGATAATGGTGCACTTTATACGTATTACAAGTCATCATTATGGCAGACTGCTATACCACAAACGTTTGATCCAGTTGCAAGTATTAAGTCTGATGCAGATAGCGACTATTTGAACTATGATTCTAGCGATGTAGCCGGCACGTCAGCTGCTTTCAAGAATACTGATTTAAATAATGGTAAAGATGGAAGTGTTGAACTATTTATCAATAATGGTTCTTCAATAACCTATGCAAATGCCTATCAAGTATTTAATGTGGGTCCTTATTTACAAATGACGGGTGCGGGTGATGCAACCGATAATGGGACTTTGTTGTATAGTACTAGTGCTATAGACACTGCTAGCATCTCAAACATCTCTGATTTTGATAGTTTAGGATTAGTTCCCGCTGACCAAATTACTGATTGGTCAACTGTGAAAGCAGTCGTCCTTGAAACCACGAATCTAGAAGGCAGCTCTGCGGTAAAAGCAGACTTACCAATTGAAGTAACTAGTGCAACGGATGATGGAGATTATCATCAGGAAGCTGTTCAAACATTTGCGACCAATGCCAGTGGTGCTTTGGTAACATCAACCTCGCAAATTAGTCTTAAGACATTACAAAAGATTTCGTACACTGTTGATGTTGTTAATCAAGATGGTGAGTATATTAGCAATACTATTTATCCAAATGATCCAACTACGGTTGATGATGGATTTGTTGGAGATGAAGTATCAGCCCCAACCATTTCAGGATACACACTAACGAGCGACAATAATTCGGTTGAATTGACTGAAGCTGGACAAAATATTGTATTCACTTACACAGGGGATCCAGCCAGCGCAACAGTGACCTACGTTGATGATGACGACGAAGGTGCCACAGTTGGTGAAGTAGGAACTTTAAGTGGTAAGACCGATGATGTTGAAACCGTTACGGCAGACGTTCCAACTGGGTATCAATTAGCAGATGGACAGGCTGCGACCGTGACAACGACGTTGTTAGCTGGAGAAAATACAGATGACAACGTGGTAATTCACTTAGTTCACAAGCACAGTACAACGTTGCCGGATGGGTTTACTGGAACCACAACCTTAACGACCACGTATATAGGAGCCGGTGGAAGAACGCCAGTTTCAGCAAGCAGTGATGTGACATGGACCACAGATACTGATCTCGCCACTGGAGCCACGGTCTACACGCCAAATAACCAGTATGCAGTAGTTAACACGCCAGTTATTTCTGGTTTTACGGCTGACTACTCTGACAATAGTGACGCAACAGCCGTTTCAGAGACAACCACACAGCCAACTGATGTGTCATTTGAGATTAAGTACACCCCAACTGACAATATCGACCATAATACGGGAAACGGTAATCCGACAGTTGACGAAATTGTTGTTACGCGAACGATTCATTACACAGGTGCCGGAACACTCAATCCAACTGATGTTGTGGAAAAAGTTTGGTACAAGGCAGTTACCAATACGACTACTGGGAAGACCGCGTGGACTCCTCAAGGCGTTTATTATGAAGTAACTACGCCAACTTTAACTGGATATACGGTGGACATAGCCAAAGTAGCGATGGAATCTCCAGAAGCAATTATTACTGATCAAGGAGTTGTCCCTGAAAATACAACGATTACGGTCACTTATATAGCTGATCCTGTTACGGGAGGCGGTGGATCCACTACAGAACCAGGAGATGGAGTAAATTCCGAACCAGGTGAAAGTGGCGACAATTCTAATCCTGGTGGAGACAGCACTATCCCAGGCGACAATGACACTGGTGAAAGTGGTAAGGACAGTAGTGCTGCTAACACGAGTGGTGTTGATGATAAATTATCAAACCATTCTAAGCTTGACGAAGAACAAACAACTCATCAAGCAGTAACCCGTATGGAGCATGGTGTTAACCAAGCCAAAACGGATGGATCCTCAGCCCAATCAAGCCAGAAACTTCCTCAAACCGATGAGAGTCAGAATAAGGAAATGACGATACTTGGATTAAGCCTAATGGCAATTCTCAGCTTGTTTGGATTAGCTGGAAAAAAGAAACGTCAACATTAGTGGGAGGTAAAAGCAGGACAGACAGGCTTTAGAAAATTTTCAAAGTGTTAAGCTTATAAATAAAGATTGTATTAAGAGGACGCTATCACAGGTCTTCTTATTTTTTTGAGAAAAAAGCTTGCATAATATGTCGGAACGACCTATAATCGATAAGTCGTAACGACATATGGAGGGAAACGATGTACGAATTACTAATATTGAGCATTTTGAGAAATCGGGATATGTCTGGTTATAAGCTTGGACAGGTACTAGAAAGTAGTCTGGTGCCCCGTCGAGAAATTTCAAATGGCGTCATTTACCCGCTATTAAATCGGCTCGAAGAGAATGGCGACATTTTGGTGACGGAAAAGTCTGGGGAGCCGCGGAATAAGAAAATGGCCCACATTACCGAACTGGGTGAGCAACATTTTCAAGAGCTCATGCGGTTACCTGTCGCGAATGATGCCAAACGAGAATCCACCTACCGTTTTAAATTTCGGGGAATGGTTGGTGTGGATAAGCAAACCCAACAACAAATTCTGAATGATTACGCGGCGGCAGTTCAATCGGATCTCACACTTTATCAACGAGACCAGGCACATTTGAGGAAACAAATCCAAACTAAAAATGGGAACGTGGCCTCTTTGAGAATGGCGGTTAAAGCGCTAGACCTTAGTACCTCCATTTGCCAAACGAAACAAAGTTGGATTAAAGAATACAGACAAGAATTGGAACATGAGGGAGAATAACATGCAGAAGAAAACATCAATTAAGCAATGGATAGCTTTAACGGCGATGGGTCTCGGTGTATTTATGGGATTGCTGGACGTCACCGTCGTTAACGTTGCGTTGCCAACAATGGCCAAAGATTTTGATACAACGTTTACCAACTTACAGTGGGTACTGAACGCATACACATTGGTCTATGCGGTGACGCTACTGATTGCGTCAAAACTGGGGGACATGTTTGGTCGAAAGAAAATTTTTGTGGCATCCATGTTTTTATTTGTAATTGCATCAGCAGTGAATGGTATGGCAACCAATTTACTGGTGCTTGATATTGGACGAGGCGTTCAAGCAATTGGTGGCTCAGGAATGATGTCACTGTCAATGGCACTTGTGGCGTCGAACTTTGAAGGTAAGCAACGGGGATTGGCACTTGGAATTTTAGGATCCATTATGGGAATTTCAACCGCGTCAGGTCCGTTGATTGGCGGATTCCTAGTTGAAAATTTCGGCTGGTCCTCTATCTTTTACGTCAACGTACCAGTTGGAATTATTGCCGTCATCATGACGATTATTTACGTAAAGGAAACGCCAAGTTACGGGAAGGGTCAACGAATTGATTTGGGAGGAATGGTCCTCTCAGCAGGTGGAATATTTGCCATTATTTACGGCTTAATCGTCAAAGAAAGTCATCCCCACCTGGATTGGACCAGTTTCCAAATTATGGGTTGGCTACTACTCGGAGTGGTGCTCATGATTATATTCGTCATTGTTGAGCAGCACGTGAAGCAACCAATGGTCGATCTTAGTATGTTCAAACGCGCTCACTTTATCGGCATTATCCTGGTGGCCTTTGTATTGGGATCGGCAATGTACGCGTACAACGCGTATTTGACCGCCCTAATGCAAAATTACATTGGCTATTCTGCCGTTCAAACGGGTCTCCGGCAGCTGGTGATGAGTGCCTGGTCGCTGATATTAGGACCGGTCGTTGGGATTTTGGGTGCTCGCTACTCAAAGAAATGGATGATTATCACTAGTCTGTTTATCGGTGGAGCCGGATTCATTTGGATGGCTCAAGCGGTTGGCCCAGCGGTATCCTTTAAGGCAATATGGCCGGGGATGGTTTTAATCGGAATTACAAACGGAATGGTCAATCCGTTGTTAAATACAACCGGGATGGAAGGTGTCATCCCGAGTGAAATGGGAATGGCCTCTGGTCTACTAAATGTTTTCCGTCAGTTGGGTACCACGGTTGGTGTGGTAGGCTTGGGACTCGTTCAGGATTCAAAGTATGAAGCCTACTTAAGCAACCATCTTGGAAGTGTTAAAATGCCGGCGCAAGCTTTAGCAGGCTTGAAAAAGGCGTTAATCGATGCTGGACCGTTTTCTGGTCATGGCATCGCATTTTCAGAACGGTTAAGTCGGGCACCATTTGCGAAGGCGTTTCAACAGGTCGTTGTAAACGCCTATGACAAAGGCTTCTCAGCTGTTTCCTTAACAGCTGCGGGGATTGTCATTGTTGGTGGGATTGGCGCTGTTATTCTCCTAAAAAATCATGTTGAAGGAATTGACCTTACAGACAAGAAAAATTAAAAATTAGACAAAAAGAGGTGGCTTAACATCAATCAGATGTTGAGCCACCTCTTTTATGCTCGGAATCAGTCTATTTTTAAATTGGTTAAGGCACTAATTGCCCACTTCACTTAGCCAACCCTGAATCTGGTTCTTAATCTGATCTAAAAAGCTGGTGCCATCGCTAGTTTCTCCATCACTGGTGGTACTTTCTGAACTGCTAGACTCATTAGGAAAATCGCTTGAAGATTCTTCACTTGAGGACGAGTTGCTTTCAATCTTGTCCTTGATGCCGGAAACGGCACTGCTAATTTTATCCTTTGCTTTGGAAGCGGTGGTGCTAGAACTTGAGCCTGCTGTTGAACTGCTTGAGCTACTTTCAGCTTGTGCTTCAATCTTAGATTTAATTTGCTTGTATTCTGAGGAGTTCTTTCGAACAAGGGTCACGGTAGTTTGATTGCCCAAACCAGTAATCGATTTACTACTGTTGAACGTTACCTGATCACTATCTGCAGAAAGGGTGTAGCCCGTTACGTCGGAATCAAAAGTAGCTTGAGAATTCGAGCTCTCATCCTGGAAGGTTCCGGTGACGGAACTGGTTTGCTCGTTGCTAGGGGTATAAGTGAATTTGTCACTCGTTAGGGTTAGCGTGCTCAGACTGTCAATATCATCGACAGAGGTGTAAGTTGCACCATTAGCATTGCTGATTTCGACCCATGAACCGGTTAATTCAGAACGAGAATTGCGCCAAACGTTAAAGCCAACAATCACCAAGACAATTACCAACAGCCAAAGTAAGAACTTCCGCCAACGATGGTGTTTCCTCTTTTTGTTTGCCTTTTTATCATATTTATACGTTTGTTTTTGCTGCTTTTTCTGGTTTCGCAGTTCCCTGCGACCCATGAGTTCATCATGATTGTTTGACATCACTAACACTCCAATGACTTCAGATTAACAACAGTATACGTTATTTTCGCCAAATAGCAGCTAAATGATGCCATTCGTAATTAAAGCTTATTTTCTGTTAGGCGGGCTCTTAATTCGGGTTGACTGGCATAAATGTAAAGGCCGTGGACGCCGCGTTTAAAGAGGACGTTTAGTGTATTCATAATTAGCTGCTTTTTGAGTTGCACAAGAGTTGCGGGATCCGTGATGTCTGGCCGCTTTTTGAATATCTCAACATCTGTGACCTTGTTTAAGTTAACGGTCACGGCGTCCGTTTCTGGAACGTATTCGATGGGCGGCCCTAAAATGACGCCAACATAATTTAGATCAAAGCCTTGGACCGTGTAGATCGAGCCAACTTCGTTGATGGTCTCTGGCTTTTCCGCCCAGGGTATTTTGGAGTAGTTATATTGATCCCAGGGCAAATGAAACTTTCCTTCATCGATATAATGTTTGCGACCATCCAAGGTAGATGGATAGCCAGTCGTCGAAACAATCCGGGACAAGCCGTCTTCACGGTCATGCTGACGAATTAGCTGATACATTTTTTCAGCATCGGCCATGATGCGAAAGTCGAAGTTTCCAGAAGTTGACTGCGGCATTGGCTTAATCTTTCCGCGAATAAACGCATTAATCCAGTCAACGATTTCAGGACTGGCCTGCATTCGAAATTGGCGGTGCAGGTCGTACTCCGCATGAATGTACTGGTCGACGATTTTTTGGAGTCGTTCCCGATTCCAAAAGCTCTTTGTTTTTAAGACCTGGTACTCGTCAAAAACAAGTACAACCACTTGGGCTCGTTTGATAATTTCAATCAGTTGGTTATCCTGATCAAAATTATTATAACGATCGGGACGCGAAAGGAGGAGGTGCGCCTCATCAATCACGGCAACGTCGTAGTGTTCATCCTTTTTAGCTGCCCGATTAATAAACGTCGTCGGTCGGTCAAAGTTCTTTTTAAGCATGTGGGGTAATTCCCCAGCGATTGATTGGTAAACTTTTAAAAGTTCAGGATGATTGACCAGGAAGATATTTTTGGTGTGGTAAAGGGGACTATTCTCATTTGCTGCGGCAGTTTGCAGATCGTTGAAAAGCTGACTCAGGACGACGCTTTTGCCAGTTCCGGCGTCTCCGCGAATCGTGAAAACGGCGTGCTGCTCCGCGTGCAAGTTTGCGATAATGAATTTCTCAACGGTCTCTTTTAATTGCTTTTGTTCGTTTGAAAGCGCCTTGAAGGGCGAAATTTTCTCAATTGCTTGGTTAACAGATTCTTGCATAACGATTGAACAACTCTTTTCTGATTGATGGGTTAATGGTAAGCCAAAATCAATTCATAAAGCAACTAGATCCTTGGTTGCACCCACCGTTGCTTTGGATAATAATTGAATCCTCAAGGAGGAGTTAAAATGAAGTTACAAAAATGGGTGCCGCGGTTCGTCATAATCGGAGTCGTTACGTTGCTGACGTTAACTTTAGTGGGGAATAATACGGTTAATGCGAGTTCAACGAAGAAGCAACAACAGGCAATTACCAAATTGATTAAGCGGGATATGCGGGGAGTTGGCGGTAAATGGTCAGTCAAAGTTACCCGTTTGTCAGGGGACAAATTGTCTGTTACCACAGGCAATCACAAAGTCGGAAAGCAGCGTTCAGTCAGCACCATCAAAGTGTACGTTATGCTGACGGTATATCAGTTGGCGAAATCAAAGCGGCTGAAGTTGACTAAATCGGTGAATGCCGATTTGAGAAGAATGATTGGCTATTCCGATAATTCCGCAACTAACCGACTGATTCGGCGAGTGGGCGGATTTAAACGAGTGACGAACACTGCAAAAAAATATGGGTTTAACCACACGATATTGAAACGGTTTATGTTGGGGTCACTGAAAAATGGTGATAATTATACGACCGTTACGGATTTAACAAATTTTCTAACTAAAACTTATCGTCACGACTTACTCGGCAAAAAATACGATGGCAAAATGTTAACCTTACTCCGGCACTGTCGGAATCACAGTAAGCTGCCGAAGTTGGTTAACCATGCAGTGGTTTACAACAAAACTGGTGAGTACCCAGCCAAAGGAGTGCAAAATGATGCGACCTTGTTTAAAACAAAGCAGGGGGTCTATTCAGTCGTGGTGATGTCACAGGCTGGAAACCAGGCTAAACAATATAAGGCAATGAATCGATTAGGAAAAGATGTCGTGAATCGACTAAATAGGAATTAAAAAACAGTCAGAATTTTTTTCTGACTGTTTTTAGTTCTATTTAATTTTTTCGTTTGCAATGGCCTCAACGTAGCCCTTTGCAATCTTATCGATGTTTTTGTTGAAGTGTTTGTAGTCTGATTTGTTGGTGATAAAGCCTGATTCAACCAAACTGTAGTCGATTCCGCGACGGCGGAGAACGTTGCAGTTACGCAAGTTGGTTCGGTAGCTATAACCATGATAGGCGGGATTTAGGCCAACGTACTTCTTGATGACTTTTGCTAACTTTTTGTCCCGGGTGGTTGGGTGTTTCTTGTGAATAATCACGTGACCACCATGGCCACTAGGTGCATCTAAGTGAAACATGATGACCGTGGTGCTTTTTTTGATTTTGTACGAGCCCTTATGGAAAACTAAGGTGTCGCGAACAATATTGTGTTTTGGATTATAAATAGTCACGTTGCTATTCTTAATCTGCTTTGCGTATTTTGCCAAATGTGGCATCAGTTTCTTACGCATGACGGTTGCTTCAGTCGTACCATTTCCCCGAGCACCACCATCACCGGCCCCGTGTCCCATGACGAGCAAATAATGATGCTTTTTAACCTTCTTTGCCTTCTTGACTTTTTTAGTGGTCGTCGCACTAGCCGTAACCGTTTCCGGTTGAATCGTTGCGACGCTAAGGGCAATCAAGGCTAAAATCGCCGTGAAAAGTAGCATAAATCGTTTTGATCGTTTCATAAGCTCCTCCAAGAGTATGACATAGCTCCAATATTTGAGACAGATTTTAAG
>NZ_AZGJ01000018.1 GCF_001436395.1 Secundilactobacillus malefermentans DSM 5705 = KCTC 3548
AATATTTGGGGTTCACTTCAAGCTGCTTCTTTTTTGGTTATTGGCGATACCATTTATAAATGTCACGCACAACGTTTTCAGGTAGGTATCGGACTTCTACTTCTTGGTTCCCATTTCCCTGACGAACGTTGACGGTCAGGTGGGCCAAGTGGGTTCTTGTCATCCAAACTGATTGCCGAAAAGCGAGCGATTGGATGTTCAAATGGGGAATCACGGTCAGTGACCGATTGAACCAGTGACCCGTTTGCAGAATTAGCTGGTCATTTTCAATTAACCAACCGGTAGACTTTGCGGAGTACCAGCCTTGACCCATTGCCCAAGGAATTAGCAGCAAACTTAGCCACCCCCAAGGCCTGAGAAACCAGAGACACAGAAAAATGGGAATCAGCACGGTGGCAACTGAATTTCGGATGAATAGCCAATACCGATTTGGCGTGAGCTTTTGTAGTTTAGGGGCATCCAGAGAAACCCAATTAATAAACGGGTGCAAGTATGAAAAAGCGGCATTGTCCTTAATGACCGGCATAATCGTGATGTTTTCATTTTTGTCATCGTCATCTTGTTTGGAAGCCGTGTTGGTGGTAATTGTCGTCAATTGCAGAAGCTGCCGCAGAATGTTTTGCTTGAAACTGACGGCTTGAATTCGATTAATTGGCAATGAATAGTGGTTGGTTTTGAATAGGCCACGTTCTGCCTCAAGCCGATTTCCGACCCGAGCTAAATTGAAATGGTAGTATTTTTGCAAAATATTTAAGTAGGAGAATGCCAAGCCAATGACGAAGACGACCACAATCACAATGATTAAGTAAGCAAAACTTAATTTTTGAAGCGACTGGCCAGCATTCGTTTGCCAAGTGCTTGGCAGGACATCCACAACGCGGTTATACACCCAAGATAGCGCAATGAAAATGGGAATGATGCCGAGTGAGGTTAATGCGTATAAATTGAGATCCCGATTGGCAATTTGATAGGTTGCTAAAGCGGGGATGACCTTGTTTACTTCCGTTGGGACGTCTTGGGTTCGGCGCTGTTCAATTTCAGTCGCGACCGTTGCCTTTACCAAGGGCAAAGTTGCCTCTGCCTTATCAGATTGTGAGGCAGTTTCGATACTTAATTTAACAAGGTTGAATGGCTTAAAAAAGAACCACTGATTTTGTTCGATGCTTTGAATTCGTTCAAAAGGAATGTGGGTGTGTTTGCGGACAATGAGCCCAGAATTAATCGTCAGGCTATCCGCCCCAATTTCATAAGTAAAAAAAGCATAGCGAAAGCAGTCATAAGCAAATAAGAGCAAAATTAAGATCGTATAAATGAAGAAGCCACTAAAGCTGAATTGCTTAGCAAAATTAGAAATGACCGGAAATAGCATGAGACCCAAAATGAACCAGTTTTTAATTGAACCGACAAACATTAACACAATGGCGAGGGGATGTAGTCGTCGACTAGATTTGGGCATTCCGAGCCTCCTTGGCTAGTTGGATGATTTGGGCTCTTAAATTTTCGGCCGCTTCAAGTTCAAGACCATCGATATCATGCGAAGTTGACGCTGTTTCGATGACGACTTTTTGCAACTTTTGCCATTGTAGGAGGGGACCGGCGACAAGTTTGACGTCCTGAACCCGACCGATTGGCACGGAAACCCGTTTGCGGAAAACGAACCCAGATTGCAACTCCACGTCCGTCTCCGAAATTTGATAACGCCAGAAACGATAGCGGTAAGGAATTAATGCCAGGTCAATGAGCGGCACTGCGACGAGTAAAACGCCAAAAATAAGTATCATCACGTAAAGGAATGGAACTGCCCAGTAGTGATAAGCTGCCACGAATCCCAAGTGAATGGCAAGTAAAATAATGAACTCGCCCAGAGCGTGAAACGCCCAAATTGTTTTGATTTGTTTTGGTAATGAATTTCCAGTTGTCATATTAGTTCCCCCAAGGATTTGATGCTTCAATAATATCATACGCAAATGTTGGTGCTAATTAAGAGCTTATTTATTGTTAGTAGTGTAAACTACGATTGAAAAATCAAAACTAAGGCGGTGACAGCAGTGTTTGGACTCCATCATATTACGCTTCTCACGAAGGATTTAGAGCAGAATTACGACTTTTACGTTAACTTTTTAGGATTTCGGTTTATTAAAAACTCAATCAACCAGGAAAATCCGAAAATGCGGCATGTCTTTTATGGTGACTACTTAGGAACGCCAGGCACTGCAACGACTTTTATCCAAGTGCCATTGCTGGGTCACAGGACGGATGGCGCAAATCGCCTTTCGACAATTTACTACGATGTTCCCCAAGGATCTTATGGATTTTGGCAGAAACGATTAGAGCAAAAGAACATTGAATTTCACTACGAGGACCATGCGTTAGTTTTCCATGATCCCGATGGTATCAAAATTGGCTTTATCTACAAGAATGAAAAGTTGCGCGATGATCAAGTCGTTCCAAATGATATTCCGGCTGACTACCAAATTATTCGCTTAAATAAAACGGAACTCTATGGTGCAGATTACCAAGCTTCGTTAGATTTCTTTAAGGCATTTGATGAGCTTAAGGTTAATGAAGAAACCAGCATGGTCGAAGCGGATCACACAACGGGCGTCAAAGTGAAACAGGGTGACAAGGACAGCAAAACCCGATTTGGCCGGGGCAGCATTGACCACATTGCGTTCGATGTTGGCTCAAAAGAAACGTTGGATGCGGTTCACCAATTTGCGAAGGATCAGCACATGAATATTGAAGAATACATTGATCGTGGCTGGTTTTACAGTCTATATGTAAAAGAACCTAACGGAACGCGAATCGAATTTGCAACGGGCGGCCCCGGATTTACTTTGGATGAGCCGCTAGATCACTTAGGCGAAAAGCTGCGAGTGGGTCCCCGTTGGCAAGAACAACGACCAGAAATTTTAGCCTATCATCAAGCGAGAGGAGTGTTTTTAAATGACGAAGGACATGAATAGTTTAATTGGGGTGCATCACGTGACCGCGATTACTTCTGACGCACAAAAAATCTATGACTTCTTTACAAAGGTTTTGGGCCTGCATTTGATTAAGAAAACCGTTAATCAGGATGACGTTCATACCTATCACTTGTACTTCACCGATGACATGGGAACGGCCGGAACTGACATGACGTTCTTTGATTTCCCTGGAATTCAGAAGGGGCGGCCCGGCACCAACAGTATTTCCCGAACAACTTTTAGAGTACCAAACGATGCCGCACTCGAATACTGGGCTGCGCGTTTTAGCGAAAGCGAAGTTGCCTACGAAGATGTTTCGGTTCAATTTGGCACAAAAATGATTAAATTTCACGACTTTGACGACCAGCAATACCCAGCAATACGCCTTAATTTCAGATGAACACAACGAAGGCATTGGTGGCGGCACACCTTGGCGGGACAATGATGTTCCTGAAAAATACGCGATTGTGGGGTTAGGCCCCGTATACGTCACGGTCATAAACCGTGAACATTTAAGCCTCGTTTTGACGGACTTAATGGGATTCACCGAAAAAGAAACTGAAGGAGCCTTCAGCAAGTTTGAGTTAAACGATGGCGGTCATGGCGCCCAAGTTGTCGTGGAACACGATCCGGATGCACCGCTTGCCGTGCAAGGATACGGCAGCGTCCATCACGCCGCATTTCAGACAAATGATGAAGATTCGTTGCGCTATTGGATTGAACGGGTGCGCGCAACCGGATTACCACAATCGGGGTTCGTTGACCGGTTCTACTTTAAATCAGAATACTTCCGTGCAGCACCTCAGGTTCTATTTGAACTCGCAACAAACGGGCCTGGTTTCCTACAGGACGAAACGTATGAAGAAGCCGGGATTCATTTGGAACTACCACCGTTTCTGGAACAACGACGGGAGGAAATTCAAGCTGGTTTGAATCCGATTGATACGGGAGCTGATGCGGTTGACTGAGGTCAATTATCGGTTTATCAAAGGTAATCCTGAAAAGCCTGTCCTACTGCTGCTTCATGGCACGGGGGGCAACGAAAACAGCTTGATTCCAATCGCATCCGAGCTCTCTCCTGACTCCACCATCCTCTCAATTCGTGGCCGACTCATCGAAAATGGCATGACCCGCTTTTTCCGGCACACACCAGATGGGGGATTCGATTTGGAGGACTTAGCTGTTCAAATTGAGTGGTTGAAGCAAACCATCAGTGAACTTGCCGCGGAGAATGACCTGGATGTCAGCCAGCTAGTGGTTGTTGGTTATTCAAATGGTGCAAACGTTGCAGCGGATATCATATTGAATCAAACGGGTTACTTTGGTTCGGCTCTCTTCTTTCACCCAATGGCGTTGCGCAAGGTTCAAACCCCACAACGGTTGAATGATATGTCCATTTGGATGTCACACGGGACACTTGATCCAATCGTGAGTGATGAGAACTTTGCTACTTTGGCGCATACCTTTGAGCAGCAGGATGCTGATTTGACGAGGTATGTCCAAAGGCAATCCCACCAAATTTTACCGAGTGAATTGCAAGCAGCCAAAGAATGGTTTAATGAGGAGTTTGAAAATGAAAGAAATTGATCCGCGGCAAGTGACCGAACGAGAACGCTATAAGCTGTTGGCGGGGGCGTTGATCCCCCGCCCGATTGCGTGGACTCTCACACAAAACGAGGAAACTGGCAGCTTAAATTTGGCACCGTTTAGTTTCTTTACCGTTTTGGCGAGTGAGCAGCCGCTGGTTTCGCTGTCGGTCATGCGCCGTCGCCAAGATGGGGCGATGAAGGATACGGCACGAAATTTGGTGACTGCGGGTGAGGGCGTCATTCACATTGTGGATCGCGCACATTTGGAAGCCATGAACCAAACGGCGGCAACGTTGCAGCCAGATGAAAGTGAAGTTGACGCTAATGGGTTACAGACGGTTGCTTCGAGCAAAGTTAAGACACCTCGTTTGGCAGAAGCTGCGGTGGCCTTTGAAGTAAAGGTGAAATCTCATTTGCCACTTGAGGCGGATGATTCGCAAGTGATGACGGACTTGTTTATTCTGGAGGTAGTCAACTTTGTGTTCCGAGATGACTTAGTTGATGTGGCAAATTACCACGTTGATGCACGCAAATTGGATCCGATAAGCCGCTTAGCCGGCAGCAATTATGGTAAGTTAGGTGAAATTATTTCAATTGAACGTCCCAAATAGGAGGCTGACAGAATGAAAGCATTTGGTTTTTCCGAATACGGAGATCCATCCGTATTTCAAGAAATTGAAAAAGACATTAAGGATCCTAAACCTGATCAAGTTCAAATCGAAAACATGGCGTTTGGGATTAATCCTTATGATGTCTTGTTGAGGCAGGGCCAGTTTAAAGGCGGCCGCGAGCTCAAATTTCCATTTGTCCCTGGCAATGATTTGGTGGGTAAGGTGGTCAAGATTGGTGAAAATGTTAAGACTTTTAAAGTTGGCGATTACGTCATTAATTATCGGCCGAGCGGTGCGTATGGCGAATTTGTGAATGCCAGCGCTGATAAAGTGGTTGCCAAACCCGCAACACTTTCATTTTTAGATGCTGCAAGTTTACCAACTCCAGGAATTGCCGCGTATAATGCGTGGCACCATTTTGCAACGATTACCGATGATGCGGTGATTGGCGTTGTAGGTGCGACCGGACTTGTTGGCTCATTGCTGGTCCAATTGGCCAAGAGCTTGGGACATCACGTGATTGGTGCAGCATCGGCAAAGAACGCTGACTATGCCAAATGGATTGGGGTTGACGAGTTTCTGGCTTATGACGAGGCTTACGATGCTGACCGATTTGACGCCCAAGCTGACGTTGTTTTTAATGCGACGTTGGGTGGCCACGATAACGGCCTAAGCGATGAAATCGTGAAATCGAATGGTCAAATTATCCTGATTGCCAATTTGGATTATCCAGTTAAAACGGATGGCGTAAAGGTGAACCACGTTGATCCGACCAAGGGCTATTCTAATTTGGAAGCTTTGGAATTCTGGACAAAACTATCGGCAACCTGGGGTGTTTCACTTCGAGTTGAAAACAATCTAAGCTTTACTTTGACAGATGTGATTAAGGCCCATGAACTGGTTGAAGCGCATCATTCGGGCAAAACAGTTATTCAAATTGAGAAGCGAAAACGAAGCAGTTTCTAATTGGTGAGGATGCCCCATTTTGATGATTAAAAGTGGCTGGAAATTAAGTAAATTTTCGGTCACTATTTTTATGGGTTCATTTTCGTGGGGAAGATAGACAAACCCTTTATCTGCCTTTATACTGGAGGGTATTGGAGCTTTTTTTGAGGGGAGGTCGCTTTATGACTAAAAAGGTACGGTTGGCGATCACCATTTTGATTTTAAGTGAATTTCTCGTGTGTTTGGGAATCAGCTTGGTCATTCCGGTGATGCCATTTTTACGTAATGAATATCACTTTACTGCAACGGATATGGGGGTTATGACGTCCCTGTTTGCGTTTGCCCAGTTTGCCGCTTCTCCAATCATTGGTCGAATTTCTGATCGGGCAGGCCGGAAACCGGTGCTAGTCATTGGACTATTGCTGTATATGGTTTCTGAAATTGTCTTTGCATGGACGAATCAGCTATTATTCTTTAACGTGTCACGAATTATTGGCGGTCTTTCCGCCGCAATGGTTGTCCCAACATCGATGGCAATGGCGGCTGACATTACGACGAAACGTCAGCGAGCAAAAGTCATTGGGTATCTATCGGCCGCATTCAGTGGAGGTCTCATTTTGGGACCTGGGCTGGGTGGTATTCTGGCCAGAATCGACTATAAATTTCCATTCTGGGCGGCAGCTGCTTTGGGATTACTCAGTATGATTTCCCTAGCAATTTTTTTGCCAAAGGAAGAGGATTTAATTCCTAAGGAGCAAATCGCCAAGGAAGTTGGGCCACTGGTTCACCGAGGAAAAATGAAGGATATCCTGACCACGGCTGTCGTGCTTTTGTTTGCGATGATTCTCATTTCTTCATTTGGACTCCAAGGGTTTGAAAGTATTTACAGTTTGTATGTAAACCAAGTCTTCCATTTTACAATGTCGGATATTGCGTTAGTGCTGACGATAAATGGGGTTCTATCACTGATTTTGCAAGTGGTTCTATTTGATCGACTGGTGTTGGCATTTCAGGAAAAACGGGTGATTCGGTATGCGTTTCTGATATCTCTCATTGGGACATTGTGGATTGTGCTCGCTCACAGCAAATGGGAAGTGGTCATCGCGACCCTGTTTGCCTTCACAGCGTTTGACTTGCTGCGCCCTGCGATAACCTCGTTGATTACGAAGATTAGTAGCGGCAATCAAGGGTTCATGAATGGCCTAAACATGTCGCTGACGAGTATCGGAAATATTATTGGACCCATTATGTCGGGTGAATTGTTGGATATGAATCCGCACTATCCGTACGTGGTGGTGGCAGGATTCTTGGCGGTGTCGTTCCTGATGACGTATTTGTTGAGGAATACGGAAGAACGGGTAGGTGCGACAACAGACGATTAGCTTCTGAGCGTAACCTAGATTAGCGAATAATCCTGTACTTGGATTGTTTNCTAATCGTAGTTAGGCGTAGGAAGTTGTCTGTTGGAGCCCGATTACGAAAGCTTTTGTAACAGGTAGAATCCTTTTTAAGGTTCTGCCTTTTTGTATGGAACAAATTAATCTTTAATGATTATTGAAACCAGCATAACTGTCCTGTATCCTAAACTATATAGGAGGGGTCAAAGTGCAAGTTAGCAAGAAAATTTCGACGGTTATTCTGGGGTTAATAGTGTTCATTTGTCTAGTCAACCTGACGGATAAACCTGTTCACGCGTCTTCATATCTAAATGGAAATGATTACGCGAAAAATGCAACAATGCTGGTTAAAGCCAAGCGAAACATGCAGGTATACCAGGTCAAGACTGGAAAGTATGAAGCAGCTAATACTTTTTCAAAATATAGTACCCTGAAAAAGGGTTCCAAGATTTACACAAGTGGCTGGAAAATGGCCACGGGCGGCTACACTATCAGAAGTACGCGCAAATATGTCGCCTCAAATCGAAGCTTCTATATTATCATTACGGATAAGCCAACTAAGTGGTATTCAAAAATCATCACTTGGCATAACGGCACGCCTGGATTTGCGCAGGGATACTGGCACACACAAAACGAAACCTTTTGGATTAACGGGACCCACTATTGGGACCGCATTAGTGGTTGGAACAAAGTTGGTGGCAAGAAGTATCGCTATCCGTACCATGGTATGGAAAAGATGCGGTACTATAAGTATGGGAACCATTACGTCTTGAATGGGGTCTATACCCAAACCGGCAATTATTCAACTTTTAATCTAACAAGATCGGCTAATCATAAAAAATTATTGATAAAGGAATCGGCAACAAGTTACTACACGTTGTTGAGTGGAAATCGGTAACCTTTAGAGCAGAACTTTAAAAAGTTTTGCTCTTTTTTGTTTAACTTGATGTGCGTCAATTTCATATCCTCCTTAAGGCCTTATGATGTAACTATAGAAAGCCAATAGGAGGCAGCAATTATGAAATTTCAACAATATATTGAAAAGCACTCAAATCAAATTACGTTACTCACAGCCATTTTAATTATCGCAGGATATCTCGCAAAGTATGCACTAGGTAGTAACGTTGGCTACGACGTCACATTAGCCGTTGCCTCCATTATCGCCGTTATTCCAATTTTCATTCACGCCTATCAAGCGTTGAAGGTCAAAGTAATCAGCATTGAATTGTTGGTTACCATCGCCGTCATTGGCGCCTTCATTATCGGAGAGTATAACGAATCCGCAATCGTCACCTTCCTGTTCATGTTTGGTGGCTACCTCGAAAAACGAACCCTATCCAAAACACGTGAATCAATCAAATCATTAACCGAAATGGCGCCAACAACCGCATTAGTTGTCCAAGATGACGGCACCACCGAAGAGGTCGATGTTGATGACGTTGACGAGGGAGATGTTGTGCTCGTCAAGACTGGGGCTTCAATCCCAGTCGATGGTAAAATCGTTGAAGGTCACGGATACACGGATGAATCAGCCGTTACCGGTGAATCAAAAGAAATCTCTAAGCAAGTCGACGACAGTGTTTTCTCTGGAACAATTGTCAGTGATGGCTTTCTAAAGGTGGAAGCTACCAAAGTTGGGGATGATACCACTTTTGCTAAGATTATTGAATTAGTCGAAGATGCCCAGGATACAAAATCACACGCCGAAAAATTTATCGACCGTTTCTCAACTTATTACACACCAGCCGTTTTACTTTTAGCAATCATCGTCTTCCTGTTTTCGCAAGACTTCAAGCTTGCCATCACGGTTCTAGTGCTTGGTTGCCCAGGTGCTTTGGTCATTGGGGCGCCCGTTTCAAACGTTGCCGGAATTGGGAATGGTGCCAAACGAGGCATCCTCATCAAGGGTGGCGACGCAATGGACACATTCTCCAAAGTTGATACATTTGTCTTTGATAAAACTGGAACGTTAACTAAGGGAAACACAGCCGTTTCAGCCGTTAAGAACTATTCAGACGATTTGGATTCAGTCATTGCTTTGACCGCCAAAGTAGAAACATTATCAGATCATCCACTTGGTCGTGCAATCACAACGTATGCCACAACTAAGAAACTTGAATATAACGCATTACCAATTGCTGATAACGAAACCACCAAGGGCCAAGGAATTGCCGCAAACGTTGACGGCCAAGAGGTTTTGGTTGGTAATCAAAAATTAATGCAAGCGAACAACGTAGCGATGACCGATCAGCAGGTTTCCGATATGAAAGAGCTCCAATCACATGGAAGTTCCGTTGTCCTTGTCGCCGTTAAAAATCAGTTACAATTGATCCTTGGCGTTTCCGACACGATCCGTCCTGAAATTGCCGATGAATTGGCCGCACTTCGTAAAGAAGGGGCTAAGCACTTAGTTATGTTAACCGGTGATAATGCAGCAACTGCCAATTTCGTGGCTGAACAAATCGGAATTGATGAAGTTCATGCAGAATTGATGCCCGAAGATAAAGTTAAATTTGTAAAGCAGTTCCAAAAGGATGGCCGCCGAGTTGCCTTCGTTGGTGACGGAATTAACGATAGCCCTTCGATTGCCACTGCCGACATCGGAATTGCCATGGGAAGTGGAACCGACGTTGCCATTGAAACTTCAGACGTTGTCTTAATGCAATCTAATTTTGCCGCCTTGGTTCATGCTTATGGATTAGCTAAACGAACCGTCTTAAACACCAAAGAAAACATTGTCATCGCAGTTGGCGTGGTTGCCTTCCTGTTCATCGGATTACTTCTTGGCTTCATCTACATGGCTAGTGGGATGTTCGTGCACGAAGCAAGTATCCTAGTCGTTATCTTCAATGCCATGAGATTAATCGGCTTTGGCAAACCAACGGACGAAATTGGCGATGTTGCCCTCGAACCCGCAAAATAAATTTTAAAAAGATTCTGGTTCTTGACTTAAATCAAGTAAATAAACGATAATTCATCATATACTGTATTTGTAGATAAGAAAGAGGAGGAATTAATTATGAAACAAAAAGTAACGTTACAATTAGAAGATCTCACATGCCCATCATGTATGACTAAGATTCAAAGCGCCGTTAGCAACCAAGCTGGCGTTGAGGATACAAAAGTTTTATTTAACGCAAGTAAGGTAAAAGCCGTTATCGATGATGACCAAATTACCGCAGACGATTTAGCTAAAGTTGTAAAAGACTTAGGCTATGATGTTCTAAAGACAAAGGTTAAAGAAGTCGCAACTGCTTAATTAGATAATAATCAGAGAAGAGACCCTTGAATAAGCATTCAAGGATCTCTTCTTTTAATTTATATGAGAGTAGATTGATTCCGTGGTATCACCGGAATTAAGCTACTTTTTATTATTTAAAATGTACTTAGTTGAACGTCCACCACCGACTTTTTCTACTTCTTGTTCTTTGATTAATGCATTCAATTCTCGCTCAATCGTAATTTGACTATAGTTAGGAATTAACCCAACTAATTCACGCTTGGCTAGCGGTTTAAGTTCGCTTCTAAGTGCATCCAAAATAAGGGCTTTTACTGGTACTTTACATGTTTCATCTGGCTTAACTCGTTGTGCCAGTTCACGGTAAGCTTGTAAAATGACGCTCAGAAAATAATTTAAGAATGGTGTATATGAATTTGTATTCTCATTCCAGCCAACCGAGCTATCTTTGAGGGTGTCATAGTAGTTAGTTTTAGTTTTTTCGATTAATGACTCAATACTAATATAGCAGCCAATGCCGTAACCTATTTGATACAGCGTTAGTAACATTAATAAGCGAGACATTCGTCCATTTCCGTCACGGAATGGGTGAATAGAAACAAAATCAAACACGAATGCTCCGGAAAGCAAAAGGAGGGGAATCTCTTCTTTGTCTACAGCCTTCTGATAGTTATTACATAAATTATCAATTAGCGTTGGTGTAATAAAGGCAGGCGCTGGATTAAACCTTACTTCTGATGTGCCATCAGCAAATGTTGTAATAATTTGATTGTCAATATCCTTGAAGTGACCACCCCAGGTACTCGCGGTGAATTCGAACAGCCGCTTGTGCATTGTTAGAATGGTACTATCTGAGATTGGAATGTAGGCATATTGTTGGTGAATTAAATCTAAGACATCGCGATAGCCAGAAATTTCTTCTTCACTACGATTATGTGGCATAGTCTTTTTTTCTACCAGTTGACGTAGCCGAGTGTTACTGGTGTAAATTCCTTCAATTCGGTTAGATGAATCTGTGCTTTGGATTTTAGCAACTTCAATTAATCGATCAAGCATGGTTGGATTTTGTTGTTGAATATTTTTCAATTGCCCACGTAATTCACCAATTTGACCGATCTTTTTGGCCATCTCAGGTGTAATTATCAGATTATTTAGATTTTCATAGTCAAATTCTTTCATCGTAGAACTCCTTCACCAATATTTTACATCAATTTACGTTAAATGATGCAGAATAGCAACGAAGTAATGATTACGATGTCAATTAAAACCAGGATCCAGTTCAATCCCATTCTACATCAAATTAATATAAATGATGCAGATTACACAGTAAATTTGAATTTATGGTTTGGCAACTACTCAAGGAGAAAGTTAGCCTCAGGAAGTTTTTTCCTGAGAATTTTTATTCAATTTATGTATAATAGTGGCATTTTTAATTATTTATTTGAATTATTATTTTATTTGATGTATATTCTAATCATGTTTTAATTTTACAAGGAAGAAGGAAAGCAGCATGTTCAAAAATGTCATTGTCAGAGTTCCATCACAGACCGTTTCAGAAGGAATCACGAGCGCAAACGAAGGTAAGCCAGATTACCGCAAAGCGTTAGTGCAACATGAAAATTACGTGAGTGCTTTAACGAAGCTGGGTGTGGATGTGACGGTATTAGCGCCACATGATGAATTTCCTGATTCCTGTTTTGTTGAAGATGTGGCCCTGTGTACCAGTAAAGTTGCCATTATTACCCGTCCAGGAGCCCTAACGCGTCGTAAAGAAGCAGAACTTCCGGACATGAAGGAAGCGCTAGAAAAATTCAATCAAAATATTGAGACCATAAAGGAGCCGGGAACGGTAGAGTCTGGGGATATTATGATGGTTGGTGATCATTTTTACATCGGACTTTCCGCTCGGACAAACCAGGCTGGCGCAGATCAAATGATTGCGATCCTTGAGAAATATGGCTTATCTGGTGAGGCAGTTCCGTTAAAAGAGGTTCTACATTTAAAGACCGGCTTATCCTACATTGAGAATAACAATCTGCTCGTTTCCGGTGAGTTTAAAAATGATCCACGTTTTGACACATTTAATAAATTAGAAATCGATCCAGATGAAGCCTATGGTGCCAATTGTATCTGGGTTAATGGAACTGTTATCGTGGCATCCGGTTACCCTAAGATTCAAAAGAAAATTGAAGGTTTAGGCTATCCGGTTTTGAATGTTGATACGTCGGAGTATCGTAAAATTGACGGTGGATTAAGCTGCTTATCACTTCGCTTTTAACTTTATTTCATAAAATGATTTTTTGAATTTGAAATAAGGGAAGGTGACCATATGCAGCAAGCTGAACGAAAAATTGGGTTATTTCCTTTAATCGGGATTATCATGAGTGCCATTATTGGCGCTGGAATCTTTAACCTCATGAAGGAAATGGCCAGCACTGCCTCGGTTGGTGTCACCATTATTGGCTGGATCATTGCAGGCGTGGGGATGGGCTCACTGGCGTTTTGTATGGAGAGTTTGATTGAAAAACGCCCGGATTTAGATGCAGGTATTTTTAGTTACGCGCAAGCTGGATTTGGCGATTACATCGGATTTAACTCGGTTTGGGGCTATTGGTTGTCGGTCATCATCGGCAATGTTGCATTTGGAACACTAATGTTTAGCGCCTTGGCTTACTTTTTCCCAATTTTTGGTAACGGTCAAAATGTTCCGTCAATTATTGGGGCGTCAATCGTTCTCTGGCTGATAAATTATTGCATTACCAGGGGACTTGAGCAGGCGACAATTTTAAATGCCTTAGTCATGATTGCAAAATTAGTTCCCATCATCATCTTCATTGTTTGCATTATTGGCGCATTTCACGCGCAAATATTCTTTCATGATTTTTGGGGAAGCATCGGGTCAAAGGCAGTTCCTGCGACCGGCATTTTGACTCAACTAAAAGGGACTGTTTTATCCACCATGTTTGTTTTTATTGGCGTTGAAGGAGCGGTTGTTTTTTCTGCAAGAGCGAAGAAACGAACGGATGTCGGCAAGGCAACCATTCTAGGATTTGGTGCAGTGACACTAATCTATGTATTGGTGACCGTTTTCTCGTATGGTTTACTGACTCAGAGTCAGTTGAGTAAACTTCCTAATCCTGCGATGGCTTACGTTTTAGCTGATATTATCGGGAAACCGGGAGCCATAATCGTTAATATTGGCGTGATTATCGCAATATTTGGTGCGTGGATGGCAAATACAATGTTGGCTGAAGAGGTTGCTTACCAAGCCGGCAAACAGCAGCTATTTCCTAAAATATTTACAAAGGAAAATAAGCGGGGAATGCCCGTCAATTCAACCTTTATTACAAATTTGATTGTTCAAGGGATGCTGTTTAGTTTCTTTATAACGGATCAGGCGTATTCGTTGTTCATGAAGTTTTCATCGGCCACAATCTTACTTCCCTATACTTGTGTTGTGCTGTTTCAGCTAAAAACTAATTATCAAACTCACGTTAAATTAGTTTCAACAGACATGCTTGTGGGGATCATCGCGACCCTTTATATGTTCTGGTTAATTTATGCTTCAGGTGCCATTTATTTGGTACTCACAATTTTATCCTTGGTACCGGGAACCCTGATGTACATTTACGTCAGAAGAAAAGAATCAGTGCGCGTTTTCAAGCCCTACGAAGTCGTGATATTTGTGATAGCGCTAGGTGTTTTCACATATGGGTTATGGCAAATGTCCGCAATCTTAAAAATGTAGTGTCCTTGAATCTCATGTGATAATTAAGTTGGTGGTGTCCTTTTTAACATAGGCACATTTCTTTATCCTTAAAAATACCTTTGTTAGACTGGAATTAAGGTAATAGTTAGCCCACAGAAGCCACTACTTAAGGAGGCACCGCCATGAGAACCTATCATAAAATTTTAGTTGGAATTGACGGCTCACCCCAAGCAGAAAATGCATTGGATACTGCAATCGACATTGGCAGGAAGAATGGTTCAAGCTTATTATTAGTTACCGTACAGGCTGATACCCAATTTGGACCAGTCATGGCTGGAGGCGCCGGAATGGGCGCACCAATTATGGTTGAAGAGAAGAAACGGGCAGATGACCGGACTAAGGAATTAATGCGCGGCTATACACAAAAAGTGATAGCGGCTGGATTGCCAGTTGATACAAAGGTTTACTATGGCAATTCAAAGGTGGAATTAGCTAAAACAATTCCGCAAAAGGAAAGCATTGATTTAATTGTGATGGGGTCAACTGGGCTCAATAAGTTAGAAAGAGCCGTGATTGGGTCAAACACAACGTACGTGGTTGCAAATGCAAAGTGTGACGTGTTAGTTGTGCATGATCCAGAGGATGTAGATTAAAGTTTTAAATAGTGAATAGAAAAAAAAGAAGCCGAAATCAGTTGATTTCGGCTTCTTTTCATTACATCACATATACCTTTGATTCATAAGGCCTCAGCGTCTCTCCCTCGTCATCGTTATAGTTTCCGATAACCAGGTGATCCGCCTTCGTTTGGCCGTAATCACGGTTGACCTCATGGTTGCTGAAGTTGCTCATGACTAGTAGCGTTTGCCCGTTATAGTGGCGTTTGTATGAGAATACGTCCTTATCGTCAGCGGCAACTTCTTCGTAATCACCATAAACGATTAAATCACTCTTGTGGCGTAACGCAATTAATTTTTGATAGTAGTAGAAGACTGAATGTTGATCTGCCAAAGCATCCTTTGCGTTGATTTCAGGGTAGTTTGGATTGAGGTCAAACCACGGTGTTGCGGTTGAGAAGCCTGCGTTAGCGGATTCATCCCACTGCATCGGTGTTCGCGCATTGTCCCGCGACATGTTGGATAAGTACTTGAGCATCGTGTCGCCTGGCAAGAGCTTTTCTTGGTCGACGTATTCGTGGTACGCATTGATTGACTCCAAATCCTCGTATTGTGAAAGCTTCTGGTAATGAACGTTGGTCATACCAAGTTCCTCGCCCTCATAAACGTAAGGGGTCCCTTGCATCATGTGCAGCGTTGTTCCCAACATTTTAGCGGCGAGAACGCGGTACTTAGGGTCGTCCGTGGCAAATCGGGAAACGGCGCGTGGCTGGTCATGGTTGTTCCAGTAGAGGCTATTCCAACCTTTCCCATTAAGGGCGACTTCCCAGCGTGAGAGGGCGTTCTTTAAATCGCTAAGTGGAATTGGTTGATCGTTCCATTTGCCCAAACGCTTATCAGGATTACCCGCCAAACTGACGTGCTGGAATTGGAAGATCATGTTCAGCTCATTTGTGTCAAATCCGGTGTACTCCGTGGCATCTTGTGGTGTTGATCCAGGCATTTCACCAACGGTCATGATGTCGTCGTATTTCGAAAGCACTTTACGATTCATTTCCTGCAAGAATTCATTCAAACGATAGCCATCAGAAACGAATGGTTCAACGTTTGCATACTTGGCATGTTCTGGATTTGGAGCGTCAGGAAGGCCTTCAGGTTTCGAAATCAGATTAATAACGTCCATTCGGAAGCCATTAACACCCTTGTCTAACCAGAAACGCATGACGTCAAAGACCGTTTCGCGAACTTCTGGATTTTCCCAATTTAAATCGGGTTGACCTGGCGCAAATAAGTGCAAGTAGTATTGCTTGCGATTTTCATCATACGTCCAAGCTGGGCCGTTGAAGTAGGAGCCCCAGTTGTTGGGCTCATGTCCGTCAACGGGATCGCGCCAAACGTAATAATCACTGTATTTATTGTCGCGTGATTTGCGGCTTTCTTTGAACCACTCGTTTTGATCTGAAGTGTGGTTCACAACTAGATCCATTAAAATTTTTAAGCCTAATTTATGGGCGGTTGCGAGCAACTCGTCGAAGTCGGCCATTGTGCCATAAGCGGGTTGGATTGATTTATAATCCGCAATATCGTAGCCGTTATCTTTGTCGGGAGATTTGTAAATTGGATTCAACCAGATGACGTCGGCTCCTAATTTCTTAATGTATGGAAGTCGTTGCGTTAGACCTGGTAAATCACCAATCCCATCGCCATTACTATCTTGATAACTTCGTGGGTAAACCTGATAAACAACTGCATGTTTCCACCAATCTTTTGATTGAGCCATCATTAATTCCTCCTAAATTTTAACTTCAATAACATTTTTATTTTCGTGAATAATACCAACTGATAAGGCGCCGATTAACATCACAACGCCACCAACGAAGATCATGCCGGGCATTGATTTTCCGATAAGTGGGAAAATGAAGAAGCTGCAAAGCGAGGCAATAATTTGAGGTAGGCAAATGGCGCAGTTGAAGAGTCCGAGGTAAGCACCCTCGTTTTGACCGTTTAACTCTTCGGTAAAGATTGAAAATGGTTGGGTCTGCATTGCCAAATAAGCGATACCAATCATGCTAAATGGAATGATAAGCAATAGCTGTGAGTGGACGAAGAAGACGCCGATAAAGCCAAAACCGCCGATTACAAGTCCGAGCCGATACCAGAATTTTCGGTGAGTTGGGCTTGTGTGTGATTGAACCAGGAAGCCCCAAATAACGGCGGCTAATGACTCAACACAGGTCATAATTCCGAACCAGTTACCAGCATCTTGATAACCTGCTGAAGCAGGATTTGATGTATTCCAAACGTTAGCGGCAATTGCACCGGTTCCGTATGTCCAAAGGTACTGAATTGCAAACCAGGCAAATAGCTGAACTAACGCAATTTCCCAGAAGGAACGGGGCGCCTTGAGTAATAATTTCCAAAGACTTTCAGATTTTTTCTTGGGTTGTTTTTTGAGATGATGATATTCTGCGTAGGTATCTGGATCGTATTCGTGAACTGACGCAATCGTGTAAATGGCGGTTCCTAATAGAAGGGCAGCGCCAATGTAAAAGGCCAATTTAACGGAAAGTGGAACGGATCCTTTTGGTGCGACGTTTGCAATCCCAATACTCGTTAGTAAGAATGGGAGTAAGGTTGCAAGTACCCCGCCAAGGTTGGCGAAGGATTGTTGCCATGACCAGGCAAGATCCTTTTGATCCTCATTGACCATGTCCCCGATAACCATCTTAAATGGTTGCATGCAGACGTTTGATGACAAGTCCATGAAGAGGATGGCAATGGCACCAAACAGCAGTGCGGCAACCGAGGCATACCCAAAGCCGAATGATCCCGCGTTGGGCAGAAGAACCATGACGAGTGCTGCCACGGGTGCACCGATGATGAGGTATGGCATTCGACGCCCGAAGTGGTTCCAGGTTTTGTCGGAATACTTACCAATCAACGGTTGAACAACCATTCCGGCAAGCGGTGGCAAAATGAAGAAGAAGCCAAGCTTGGTTGGGTCAGCACCAATCGTTTGGAAAATCCGACCCATTTGCGATGATTGAAGCGAAAACGCCATGTTGACGCCGAAATAACCAAATGTCATGGCAAAAAGGGTTAGTAAAGGTAGTTTTGGCAGTGAATCATTAGAAGCTTCCATGAAACATTCCCCCTAGGAATTAGATTTAAAATAATAGCAATGAATAAATGAGTTATTGTTCGTTTACAAAATCGAGTATAGGTCAAAAAGAAAACGTTTGCAATAGCTATATAGCAGCAACACAAACGTTTAATGTTTCACAAAATGCCTTGATAGTGATAATATCAGGATGTTCAGGAATTTTTGCTATAATAAAAATAAGTTAGAGGGAGGCCAGCAATTATGACGGTCACAATCAAAGATGTTGCACAAGCGGCAGGGGTTTCAATTACAACCGTTTCCCGAGTTTTATCGAATAAGGGATCGTTCTATTCTGAAAAAACGGCTCGTAAAGTCAAGAAAACTGCAGAGAAGCTGGGATATCAAAAAAACACGGCAGCTGCCGAATTAGCGACTCAGAAAAGTAAGGCAATTGGGGTTGTCATCAACTCAACGCAAACGAACTTTTCGAATAGCATTATCGAAGGCATTCAACAGGAAGCCAATGAACACGATCTTAGCGCCATTATTGTGTATGCAGGGGTCGGGGATGCACAAATGCAGCACCGGGCCATTCAAACCGTGATTGAACGGTCGGTAAAAGGCATTCTACTTCTTTCTGTCGATGTTTCAACCGATGATTTGGCGCTTTTAAACCAGGCCCAAATTCCATATATTTCATTATCACAGGCATTTACTGACGAGCAAATCTCATACATATCATCCAATGATTTAGAGATTGGATATCAAGCAACCAGCTATTTGTTAAATAAGGGTCACCGAAAAATTGGATTGGCCGGAATTGACGTTCAAAAGAATGCGATGACGGGCCGAAATCGTTTGGCAGGATATGAAAAAGCGCTGGCAGAGGCTGGCATTAAGCCCCTTAAAAAATGGATTCAGTATGGGGATTACAGTTATGACGCCGGGATTGATGCTATGAAGAAGTTTGGCGAACATTCCGGAATGACGGCTGTGGTCGCTGCGAGTGATATGGTTGGCATCGGTCTTCTGAATCAGGCACATGACTATGGAATCGCTGTGCCAGACGACCTTTCAATCATTAGTATTGATGGCACCGACCTATGCAAAATTGTTCAGCCACAGTTGACCAGTGTTACCCAGGCTTTCTTTGAAATGGGGGTTGAAGGCGTCAGGGCACTCGAAAGCGGTAGGACGACCAAGTTTACGTCAATTAAGATTGAAGAACGAGGCAGCGTGAAACCAATGTAAGTTGGAAAGCAAAAAATTAAAAAAAGAAATTCTGGCTTCTAATTCACCAAAAGGACTGAGATCATTGGATCTCAGTCCTTTTTTGTTAAATATAAAATTGTTCGTGTTTTTAAACATCTTGAGTATGTTAAAACTTATACAACTCATAAATAATTATAAAACACGAACTATTTAAAATAATAAATAATAAATGTATTGATTTTATAAAATTTAAGTGGTTATAATTAGGTATCAAATCTATTGGAGGTTACTCATGAACAAAAAGGCAGTCGTGGTTCTTTCAGCAGCATTATTCTTAATTGGTGGCGTGTTAACGGGTTGTGGTAACAGTTCTTCTAGTAAAAGGAATTCTCATACAGCTGCATTGGTGACAGATGGTGGCGGAATTGATGATAAATCATTTAATCAATCCGCCTGGACGGGTTTGAAAGCCTGGGGTAAAAGTCACGATTTAACCAAGGGTGTCAATGGGTTTAACTACGCGGAGTCTAGTTCTAATTCAGACTTCACGCCAAACATTAACAAGTTGATTAAAGCGAACTACAAAACAATCTTTGGAATTGGCTATAACTTAGATAATGCAATTAGTGATGCCGCAAAAGATAATTCTAAAGTCAATTTCGCAATTATTGACTCTGTTGTTAAGAACCGGAAGAACGTTGCTTCAGTAACCTTCAAGACCGAACAATCTTCCTTCTTAGCTGGTGTGGCAGCAGCAGAAACGACTAAAACAAATAAAGTTGGTTTTGTTGGTGGCGTTAAGAGCTCACTTATTAAAACTTTTCAGGCCGGCTTTCAACAAGGCGTAAAGGCTGTTAATCCAAAAATTAAGGTTGATGTTAAATATGCCGGCTCATTTACAAAAGCAGATGTCGGTCAGTCATTAGCAACCGCTATGTACAATAATGGCGAAGATGTTATCTATCATGCAGCTGGTGGTACTGGTGCTGGTGTGTTTACGGCAGCCAAGAATGCCTCAAAGAGCGGCAATAAAGTCTGGGTCATTGGTGTTGATCAAGATCAAAAGGCTGACGGTAAGTATTCAGGCGGTAACGTCACGTTAGCTTCATCTGTCAAAGAGGTAGGAACTGCAGTTGAAGACCTATCCAATGATGCAATGAAGAACAAGTTCCCTGGTGGCAAAACCCTTTCATATGATCTGAAGGATGATGGTGTTTCATTAGTTAATGACAATATGAGTAAATCCGCATGGAAGATTGTTCAGAGCTACCAAAAGAAAATTGAAAATGGATCAATCAAAGTATCTGCAGAATAAAAATAGGTTCGATTCGCAATTAGGTGGGGTATGATACTTCACCTTTTTACATATCAATAACGAGGTAGATTATGGCTGAAGTAGTGAAAATGAACCACATTACAAAACAATTTGGTAATTTTAAAGCAAATGACGACATTTCGTTAACTCTGCACAATGGTGAAATATTAGCGTTACTAGGTGAAAATGGCGCTGGAAAATCAACTATTATGAACGTTTTATCTGGGCTATTACAGCCAACGACGGGAACAATTGAGATTAACGGTGTAATTACCAAATTGACGGGACCCAGACAGGCAAAACGACTCGGTATTGGCATGGTGCATCAACATTTTATGCTTATTCCAGCATTTACGGTTTTAGAGAACATTATTTTGGGTGATGAACCGACTAAGCTTGGTCAAATTAACTATAAAAAGGCACGGATCGCCGTTGAGTCGCTCGTTAAAAAATACAGTTTGAATTTGGATTTAAATGCCAAGGTTGAAACTATTTCGGTCGGGATGCAACAACGAGTCGAAATTGTGAAAGCCTTGTACCGACAGGCAACGGTGCTTATTTTTGATGAACCAACTGCTGCATTGACGCCACAAGAAATTGATGAGCTATTTGTGATTTTTAAGCAACTAGTTAAAGAAAATAAAGCCATCATTTTTATTACGCACAAACTTGGAGAAATAAAAAAAGTTGCGGATAACTGCGTCGTCATTCGAGCGGGAAAAGTCATTAAGAAACTACCAGTTGAAAATGTGTCCGAAAATGAGTTAGCGGAATTAATGGTTGGACATCCAATGAATGACCAACTGAATCGGTCGGAAACGGCACCAACAATGCCGGTTTTGGAAGTCAGCGGACTAACAGTCAAACGTGACCAGCGAATTAAGGTGAAAGATCTCAATTTGACGGTTCGAGCGGGTGAAATTGTCGGAATTGCTGGTGTAGACGGGAACGGCCAAACTGAATTAATCGATGCCATTTCTGGGCTCGTTAAAATCCAGTCCGGAAAAATTAAAATTGCGGGGAAAGAAGTGACCCATCAATCTCCACGCAAAATTAACGAGAGTGGTTTAGGAGTTATCCCGGAAGATCGCCAGAATGTGGGCCTAATCCTGCCGCTCACTTTGGCAGAAAATTTAACGTTAAAAATGTATTATCAAGCTCGATACAATCGACACGGATTGTTGAACTATCAAAAAATTAATCAGCATGCTGTCCAATTAATCAAAGATTTTGATATTCGATCGCAATCCGAATTAGAATCTGCAGGAGAATTATCAGGTGGAAATCAGCAAAAAGTAATTATTGCCCGTGAGTTAGCAGGTAATCCGAAAGTCTTAATTGCAGCCAATCCGACTCGTGGTGTCGATGTGGGGGCAATTGAGTACATCCACCAGCAATTAATGGATCACCGAAACCAAGGTGGTGGCATTTTGCTCGTTAGTTTTGAATTAGATGAAATTTTGCGATTAGCGGACCGGGTGTTAGTGATGCATAATGGCGAAATCACTGGCGAAATTGATCCGCGAAGCACGACTAGTCAAGAACTCGGCCTATTAATGGCGGGTCAGCACCAAACAGTAGGAGGCGAATAGAATGGTGAAACAAAAGTATTCAGGCTTAATAGTGTCGCTAAGTGCTGTTTTAGCGGGACTGATTGTGGGTGGTATCATCATGCTCGTTTTTGGCTATTCACCTCTGCAAAATTATGGCAATTTACTGAATGGGGCATTTGGTGATATCTATTCAATCGGTGAAACGCTGCGTAATGCAGCACCATTAATGCTAACGGGTCTTGGGTTTTCAATAGCTAGTCGCGCTGGTTTCTTTAATATTGGTGGCTCCGGTCAATATTTAGTGGGTTGGTTTGGTTCGATTATTTTTGCACTAAAATTTAGTTTCCTGCCAGGCTGGCTGCTAATTATTGGTGCGTTAATTGCTGGATCACTTTTAGGCGGTATTTGGTCTTGGATTGCTGGTTTTTTACGAGCTTACTTTGGGACCAGTGAAGTTATTACAACAATCATGCTGAACTATATTGCACTCTATTTTGTGAACTTTGCCGTTAAGCAATGGTTTGCCGCTAAGGGGGCAGATGCCTCCGCAAATATTTTAAAAAAGGCCAGTTTACGAGTTTCTTGGCTAACAAAATTGACTGATAATTCAACTTTTAATATGGGATTTTTAATCGCCTTAATTTTTATCGTAATTATGTGGGTGTATATGACCAAAACCAAGTCTGGATTTGAGATTAATTCGGTCGGGCTAAATCCACAGGCATCTAAATATGCTGGGATTGATACAAAGAAAACGATTATGATTGCAATGCTGCTATCCGGGGTTCTAGCCGGTTTGGCGGGCTGTATTGACGGCCTCGGAAACTATCAAAACATTTCAGTTTCCAACAGTTTGCCGAATATTGGATTTGATGGGATGGCCGTTGCGTTGTTGGCAAATGAGCATCCGATTGGGATTGTTTTTGCCTCAATCTTATTTTCAGCATTACAAATTGGTGGACTTAGCATTTCAGTCTATTCGACCACTCCACCAGAAATCGTGGACATCGTGATTGCGTCAATTATCTTCTTCGTTGGAATTCGTTACTTATTTGAGCGTTTAATCGCCCCAATGCTACAAAAGAAGGGAGTGAAAAATTAATGAGTACATCAATGGTTCTAATGACGATTTTTTCAACGACGTTAGTTTATGCTGCACCATTAATTTTCACCGCAATCGGTGGTGCCTTTTCAGAACATAGTGGGATTATCAATGTTGGGCTAGAGGGAATAATGATTGTTGGAGCGTTCAGTGCGACAGTCTTTAACCTGACGTTTGTTTCCGTGTTTGGTGCTGCGACTCCATGGATTTCATTAGTTATTGGCGGACTCGTTGGAATTGTGTTTACACTGCTACATGCGGTCGCCACAATTACCCTAAGAGCTAACCACATTATTAGTGGGACGGTGTTAAATTTGCTGGCGCCAGCGCTGTGTGTGTTTTTGACGAGAATTTTTTACAGCGGTAAGGGACAAACGCCAATTATCGATCAAAGTATTGGGAATTTTACGTTCCCAGGTTTAGACAAAATTCCCATTCTGGGACCAATTTTATTTACGAAGACGTCTTTAGTTGCTTATCTAGCAGTCGTTTTTGGTGGCTTAAGTTGGTATTTACTCTACAAAACGAATACCGGGCTTCGACTTCGAGCAGTTGGTGAGAATCCCGCTGCGGCAGATACGCTTGGAATCAATGTGAGCTGGTATCGCTATTTGGGCGTTATGATTTCTGGATTATTGGGTGGCATTGGCGGTGCTGTCATGTCACAGTCGATTACGTTGAACTTTAGTGCCTCGACTATTTCAGGGCAGGGATTTATGGCACTAGCAGCCATGATTTTTGGCAAATGGCATCCAATGGGCGCAACCGGCGCAGCAATTTTCTTTGGTTTAGCGCAAAGTCTCCCAATTATTAGTGGGTACATTCCGGGATTGAAAAATATTAATGATGTGTGGTTCCAAATTGCACCATACGTGATTACCATTGTTGTTTTGGTAATTTTTCTTGGTAAGGCCGTCGCTCCGGCTGCCGATGGTGTTAATTACGTTAAGGGTGATTCATAGAAATAAGGTTAACGAATTTTATATAACAAAAAAGCTGAAGCATCCTGGTTGAGTCAATCAAACCAAGATACTTCAGCTTTATTAGTTGTTTAGTTTAATAATGGATCGTTCTTAATAAGCAAACTTAGTAAGTTGCGCATTTCCAAACGGCGTTTCTTTGGGGGAATGAACATGCGGGCCTGTTCTGAATCAAAGCCAGACATTAATTTATCATTCTCCATCAAAATGGGACTCTTTAAAATCCCTTGATTTTCCTTAATCAATTTAACGACACCATTAAATGAGAGCTTACTCAAAGCGACGTGCAAGTTTTGCATGATTTTTGAGCGCTTTGAAATAATCTGGTCAGTACCTTCTTCAGAAAGGTGCATGATATGAGTAATTTCTTCTTCATCCAAAGGCTTGAAATTAATGTTTCGAGTTTCGTATTGAATTTCGTTGTCATCTAGCCACTTTAAGGCTTTCCGCTTGGATGGCGTATTTGCATTGTAGTAAAACTTCAACATTGAGCACCACTCCATTTCTAGTTATTCATTAAGTTTGAAGTTAGGATAAATTGTATAACTAATTGCCACATAATCCAATTATTTTGTCAGATAATTACGGAAAATTAGTAATTTTATTTTCTATTAGAAAAAAAGCCGTGGCTCACAGTCCGCGACTTCCTAAACTTCATAAATTAATAACTATTCTGCATCGTAAGCTTCTTGGAACAACTTAACGATTTCTTCTTTAGTACCCTTACGTGGGTTCGAAGGAGCGTTACCATCTTTCAAAGCATTCTCAGCCATCAATTCAAAGTCTTCTGGCTTTGCACCGATTGCTTTGATACTACGAGGGATGTTAACGTCATCACACATCTGACGCATTGCCTTAATTGAAAGGTCAGCAGCATCGCGAACTGAAAGTCCTTCAGTGTTTTCACCCATGATTTCAGCTAATTCAGCAAAACGTTCTGGGCAAGCAACGATGTTGTACTTTTCAACGATTGGTAACAAGATTGCACAGCACTCACCATGAGGTGCATCGTATTGGCCACCGAGTTGGTGAGCCATGGCATGAACGTAACCTAAGTCAGCGTTATTGAAGGCCATACCACCGAGCATTTCAGCTTCAACCATCTTAGTACGAGCTTCAACGTTGTGGCCGTTAGCAACGACTTCACGAAGACTCTCTTCAACTAATTTGATAGCTTGTATACATTGACCGTCTGTAATGTCGTTTCGGTTGGTTGAAACGTATGGTTCGATTGCTTGTACAAAGGTATCCATACCTGTAGCAGCAGTCATACCCCTAGGAACGTCAAGTTCTAGCATTGGGTCATTGAATGAGACCAATGGAACGTTACGCCATGAAACAACAACGAACTTAAGTTTCGTTTCAGTATTAGTGATAACACAGTGACGGGTAAGCTCTGAAGCAGTACCGGCAGTGGTGTTAACGGCCATCAAAGGTGGTAGTGGATTTTCAAGGGTTTCAATTCCGGCTAACTTAGTGATGTCATCACCATTAGTCAAAATGATACCAGTTCCTTTACCACAGTCATGAGCTGAACCACCACCAACAGTGATGATACTGTCACAACCTTCAGCTAAATAAAGTTTCTTAGCTTCTTGAATGTTATGAACTTTAGGGTTGGGTTCAACGCCATCATAAACAACGTAATCCACGCCGGCACCTTTTAATGAAGCCAAGGTTTGGTCAACAGGACCATTTTCAAGTGATTCAATTCCTTTGTCAGTTACGATCAAAGGCTTCTTCATGTTAAGCATCTTGGCCCGATCGCCAACTTTTTTAATAACACCAGCACCAAAAAAGTTAACACTAGGCATTAAAAAGTCAAAATTTTCCTTCATAACAGAAATTCCTCCTCTGAATTTGTTTACATTTTCACTATAAACTCATCTGGTTTTTTTGTAAATGCTTTCATTTACTTTAAATCGACACAATTTCGTGAAAACTGTCTTACATTAGTAACTACGGGAAATATTTTGAAAATAATTTTTTCACAATGAAAGAATTTTATAAAGGTATAGGGCCTTAAGTAATTGTGTAAGCGATGAAAGAATGAATTTGGACAAGACGGCCGGCGTACTTGAGATTAAAATGGCCGACCTACCTGAATTTGTCGGTAAATGGGAGGGATTTCGTGGTAAACTTCAGATGGAGAAACTTACCAATAAATGAAAAAGGAAACGCTCATGATTACAATAAAAGATATTGCGCGTCGAGCTGGTGTCTCAGTCTCAACCGCCTCACGTGCGCTAAATAATAATTCAAGAATCAGCCTTAAAACGCGGGAGCGAATTCAAAAACTCGCTAAGGATCTTGATTATCTGCCAAATTATACTGCTAAGAACCTGACTCGCGGTGAAGCAAACGTCGTCGGAGTTATTTTTCCAACGGCGGAAAGTTCCTCACCGGAGAATCCGTTCTATATTGATATGCTCCGAGGCATCAATCAGTCGCTGGTCGCTCGTCACTATGTTTTATCAATTGCGATTGGGAGTCGGGTTGAAGAGGTTCTTGCTTACGTGACGGCCATGGTTCAACAGGCAAAGGTCAAACGGTTCGTTCTACTATATACGGATGAGAATGATCCGGTCGTTGACTATTTGCGTCGCGAAAATTTGGACTTTGTGGTTATTGGTCAGCCAATTGGAGATTTGACGGATCGATATGTCGATAACGACAATGTTCAGGCTGGGCGAGATGCCACAATGGCAATTCTTCAAAACGGTGGGGTTCGAAACCCGCTATTTGTTGAATCCGAATATGAGTGGCAATACGAGCGAAATCGCCGAATGGGCTACGAAAAAGCGATGGCGGAGGTTCAATTAGAACCGCTAGTATTTAAATTACCAAAACGCGTTTCTGAAACAGCAGTCGAGGTATTTTTGAATCAACACCAAGAGGTCGATGCGGTAATTGCAACCGACGATGTTGGCTTGCTGCGGTTTAATCGGGTTTGGAGCAAAATTCGACACACAAAGAAAATTCCGATGATGAGTTTCAATAAGAGTGAGCTATTAGCGTTAATCGACCAAGATGTCCGTATGGTTGATATGCGGCCGGAAATGCTGGGTAGTCGCGCGGTGGAATTGTTATTTACGGATCGAAATGTTCAAAAATTAATTGTGCAGTACGAGTTGTGAGCAACAACTTTTTTTTATTTTATTTTTGTGCAAACGGTTGTATAAATTATGAAAGCGGTTTATAATTCATTTTGTTAAGAAAAATGGGTTCACATAACCCAAATAAACAGGGAGTGACAAATCATGGAAAATGATTCAGCACAAGGTAACACGGCTACAACGCCAAAAACCAAGCCAATGCCAAAATTGTCTATCGCGACAATTTGGATGATTAGTTTCGGATTCTTCGGTGTTCAAATGGCTTTCTCTTTACAATCTTCACAAATGGGGCGGATCTTCCAAACTTTGGGAGCTGACCCAACCAAATTAGGTTTCTTCTTTATTCTTCCTCCACTAGCAGGTTTAGTGGTTCAACCATTAGTTGGCTATTATTCAGATAAAACGTGGATGCCTAAAATTGGTCGTCGATTACCTTACCTTTTGATGGGATCGTTAGTCGCCGTCATCGTTATGTTCTTACTACCAAACTCTGGTAGCTTAGGATTTGGTTATGGGTCACTTGCCGCACTTTGGTTCGGTGCCATCACAATTCTCTTCATGGATTTATCGTCTAACGTTGCCATGCAACCATTCAAGATGATGGTCGGAGACATGGTGAATGATGAGCAAAAAGGATTTGCTTACTCAATCCAAAGTTTCTTATCAAATAGTGGTTCAGTGCTAGCTGCAATCTTCCCATACCTCCTAACTGGTTTGGGCGTTGCCAACATTGCGCCAAAGGGTGTCATTCCAAACTCAGTTATTTTCTCATTCTATACAGGTGCCGTTATCTTAGTTATCTGTAGTGCCTTCACTATTTTGAGAGTTAAAGAATATACACCTGCAGAATATAACGCCTATCACGGTATTACTGAAGCAGATGTTCAAGAAAAAGTTGGTTTATTTACACTTTTGAAACGTGCTCCTAAAGTATTCTGGACGTTAACCCTTGTTCAATTCTTCTGCTGGATGGCTTTCCAATACCTTTGGACTTATGGTGCAGGTGCCGTCGCTAAGAACGTCTGGCGCGCAACAGATCCTGCAAGTGCTGGCTATCAAGCTGGTGCCAACTGGTTCGGTGTTCTATCCGCAATTTACGCTTTAGCTGCCGTTGTTTGGTCATTAGTTCTTGCTAAGATGCCAAATGACAAGCACAAGCCAATGTACGCAACTAGTTTAGTATTAGGTGCCGTCGGGTTTGCCTCAATTTTCGTTGTTCATAATCAATGGGTTCTCATCCTTTCATTCTGCTTGATTGGTATTTCATGGGCCGCAATGACGATGTTCCCATTCACCATTTTGACCAACGCACTTTCAGGTGCCAACATGGGGTCATACCTTGGTTTATTCAACGGAAGTATCTGTTTACCACAAATCGTTGCTTCAGTATTGAGTTTCGCTTTGTTCCCATTGATGGGCTCATCAATGCCAGGGATGGTTCTCTTAGCCGGTATCTTGATGTTAGTCGGTGCCTTCTCAGTAAGCAGTATTAAAGAAGTATTCGCATAAAAATTAAAGGAGTCTGAATGATGAAACGAACATTTGACGTATCACCGTGGCACATTGTGACCACTAAACTTAATCCAGACGATAAACGTCTTCAAGAATCAATGACCAGTCTTGCAAATGGTAACCTCGGCATGCGTGGGTTCTTCGAGGAAGGTTACAGTGGCGACACACTTCCCGGAATCTACATTGGTGGCGTTTGGTTCCCAGATAAGACAAAGGTTGGCTGGTGGAAAAACGGCTATCCTAAGTACTTTGGCAAAGTGATTAATGCAATCAACTTTATCAAGGTTGGCATTAAAATTAACGGTGAAGTTGTTGATTTGGCTAAGGACAAGGTGAGTGACTTCAACCTTGATTTAGATATGCAACAAGCCGTTCTCGAACGGGCTTTCACTGTTGAAAAGGGTGGCGCAAAGGTTCAGATTTCATTTGAACGATTTGTCAGTGCTGCAACTAAGGAACTCGTTGTTCAAGGGATTATCTTGAAGAATGTGGGTTCTAAAGAAGCTAAGGTTGAATTCAGTTCATCCGTTGATGCTGACGTACAAAATGAAGACGCCAATTACGATGAAAAGTTCTGGGACGTTTTGAAAGTTGCTAAGACTGATAATGAAGCCGAAGTAATTGCGGAAACAAAGCCAAACGACTTTGGAACACCACAATTTACGGTTGGTGCTTTATCAACAGTTGTCACGGACTGGAACAGTGAGTCTGCAGATCAAACTGATGTCTCAGCGACGAACCATTTTAGCGGAACGTTAGCTGCTGGTGAGCAAACAATTATCCAGAAGCGCACAGTGGTTGTGTCATCACGTGACTTCCCTAAGCAAGCTGATCTTGAAGCTCGTTTAACCGAATTAAATAAAGAAATTTCTGCAGCATCATACAGTGATTTATTCAACGCCCACAAAGCAGTTTGGGCAAATCGCTGGAACGTTTCTGATGTTAAAATTGCTGGCGACGATGAAGCGCAACAAGGAATTCGTTTTAACCTATTCCAGCTCTTCTCAACGTACTATGGCGAGGATTCTCGTTTGAACATCGGACCTAAAGGCTTTACCGGTGAAAAATACGGTGGTGCCACATACTGGGATACAGAAGCCTTTGCGGTTCCCGTTTACCTTGGTGTTACGGATCCAGATGTTACCAAGAACTTGTTGAAGTATCGTTACCAACAAATTGACGGTGCCTTCCATAATGCTAAGGAACAGGGCCTTAAGGGTGCTTTATACCCAATGGTTACGTTTGATGGGATTGAGTCTCATAACGAATGGGAAATTACATTTGAGGAAATTCACCGTAACGGCGACATTGCCTACGCAATTTACAACTACACAAACTACACTGGTGACAAGTCATACGTTCAGCATGAAGGCGCCAAGGTCTTAACGGAGATTTCACGTTTCTGGGCTGACCGGGTTCACTTCTCAGAACGGAATGGCAAGTACATGATTCATGGTGTTACTGGTCCTGATGAGTACGAAAATAACGTCGATAACAACTGGTATACCAACATTTTGGCACAATGGACGTTGAAATATACGCTTGAAATTTTGCCAGAGGTTGCCCCAGAAGTTGCTAAAGACTTAAACGTCACTGACGCTGAAAAGAAACAGTGGCAAGACATTGTGGACAGAATGTACCTTCCTGAAGACAAGAAGTTAGGAATTTTCGTTCAACATGATGGCTTCCTAGACAAGGATATCAAGCCAGTTAGCTCACTTCCTAAGGATCAACTACCACTTAACCAAAACTGGTCATGGGACAAAATTCTTCGTTCACCATACATCAAACAAGCCGATGTGCTTCAAGGAATCTGGGACTTTATTGATGACTTTACACCTGAACAGAAGAAAGCCAACTTTGATTTCTATGAGCCATTAACGGTTCATGAATCAAGTTTGTCAGCTTCAATCCATGCCATTTTGGCAGCTGATCTTCACTATGAAGAAAAGGCAACCGAATTGTACGAACGGACAGCTCGTCTCGATTTGGATAACTACAATAATGACACGGTCGATGGCTTGCACATCACAGCTATGACTGGTGGCTGGTTAGCCATTGTTCAAGGATTTGCTGGCATGCGAGTTCGCAACGGTGAGTTACACTATGCACCATTTCTACCTAAGAAATGGCAGTCATACCAGTTCCGTCAATTGTTCCGCGGTCGTTTGATTGAGGTAACGGTTGATCAGTCTGGTACGAAGCTAGACTTACTCGATGGCGACCCAATTACGGTTGACCTCGATGGTAAGAAGAAAGAGCTTAAATAGGACTAAAAAAAGGGCAAAGAGTGGGAAACTGCTCTTCGCCTTTTTTATTAAAAGAAAGTGGGTGAGACTGGTGGAATCGACTGTTAAAGACTTTGGCCATTTAGAAAATGGTGAGTTAGTCAAAGAATTTACGATTACAAATAAAAATGGTGTGAGCCTCCGCACAATCAGTTACGGAGCAACCTGGACTGGCTACTTTGTGACACCAGAGAAGAATATCATTTTAAATTTTGATAATGTGCACGAATATGAAACGAATCCCTTTCATTTAGGAAACACCATTGGTCGGGTGGCAGGACGGTTGAGCGGCCATACGTTTAACGTCGCTGGATTCAGGGTCAATTTGAAGCCCAACGAAAATAAAAATGTGCTGCACAGTGGCAACACTGGCGTTGACCGGCTCAATTGGCATGGCGAGATTATTCTCGACGACCAATTTGCAAAAATTCGATATACCATGCAACAGAAAGCAATTTTTCCTGGGACGTTGGAAATGGCCGTCACCTATTCTTTAGATGAGGATAACCACGTTTCCGTACAATATGAGGGACGCAGCAACGTGGAAACCCTATTTAATCCGATGACGCATGTTTACTTTAATTTGGATGGACCGGATGCGCCAATCAAGGATGAATTCTTGAAGATAGTTGCGGATAGGCATATCGTGGTAAATGAAGAAAAGATTCCAACGGGTGAAATACAGGTCGTTGAAAATACCCCGTTTGATTTTACAAACCTTGTTAAGCTGGGCGATCAATGTGAAAAACTTGGCAGCAACGAACAGTTTGATGATGCCTTTAAGAAACCAAATACATCGCTAGGCGTAACACCAAGCTTGTTACTAGTTGATAGCGCAAAGCAGCATCAATTAGAAATGGGCAGTGATCGCAATGGCGTCATTATTTTTAACGTCAATCCCGATTGCATTGGCAAAGATGCGGATTGGCTTGCTGCGCATCCAGATAACGGACTGGCTGTGGAATTACAAACGGTCCCAGATGCGATTCATCATGACGGATTTGGCGACATTGTTTTACCCGCTAATCAAACTAAGACTTATACATCAACTTATTACTATTCGGAGGGATAACCATGAAGTTTGAAGATATTAAGGGATTTGCATTTGATTTGGACGGCGTCATTGCCGATAGTGCCCGATTGCACGCTAAGGCATGGCACCAAACGGCGGATGAAGTTCATTCAGAATGGACACCAGAATTGGCGGAAGCCTTGAAGGGTGTCAGCCGTATGGATTCACTGGAAATGATTTTGAAGGCGGGTGGCCATGAAAATGACTACACCGAGGATGAAAAGGTGGCTTTGGCTACCGAAAAGAACACCAAGTATTTGAAGCTGGTTGAATCATTAACGCCAGATGACGTGCTACCAGGGATGAAAGCCTTCTTAGACGAATTAAAAGCTAGCGGCTATAAAATGTCCGTTGCTTCAGCCTCAAAGAACGCCCCTGCAATTTTGAAGCAGTTGAAAATTACCGACTACTTTGAAGGCGTGGTTGATCCAGCCAAGTTGCATGCCGGAAAACCGGATCCAGAAATCTTCAGTTTAGCGGCCGGTGTGATGGACTTAGCACCGGAAGTTGTTGCCGGTCTAGAAGATTCAGGTGCTGGCATTAAGTCAATTAATGCGGCGGGTGAACTTTCAATCGGGATTGGTAATCAATTGACGGAAGCGGATGTGCGCTTTGCGGATACGAGTGACGTGTCACTTGCAGCCATTAAGGATAAATTGGCATAGTTTTTGATAGTGAATCCCTTGAGTTATGCTAAACTATTAATATTAAAGTAATCGTCAGGGGATGTCAGAAATGGAAGATGTCAACATGTGGCTGGCAGTAGCTGCTAAATATGCAGCTGTACAAATCGACCGGAAACTTCAACCTTATCATTTGGGAGCGAGTCTTTACTACTTTATCCTAAAAATTCACGATCATCCTGGCATTTCGCAGTATGAACTGAATGATATCATTTACATTGATCAAAGCGGGATTGCGAGGGGAATTCAACAATTAGTCCATTTAAACTATATTGACAAGGTTCGTAATCCGGATGACAAAAGGACGGCCAATCTGTTTTTAACGGATTCTGGTAAGCAAGTATATAAGATTGTTGCGAAAGAAATTGACGAACAAAATTCGGCCTTAATTGCTCAAATTCCTGAAGGTCGAAAGGCACAATTCTCCAAGGATTTAAAAAAAGTTGGGGAACAAATTTATAAATTAATGACGACTGAGCCGGGTAATTAGTGATGATTACTCGGTTTTATTTTGCTATAAATATGTATGCGCATACATATTATTTTACTTTGATAAAGTTGGATGTAGAATGAAAGTGGTTTTAAAAGTTCATTAGTTCACAAGGGGAGCTGGATTTAAATGATACTTGTTACTTCAGCAAATGGCCATTCAGGTCAATTTATTATCAAACAGTTAGTGAAAAGCGGGTATGACGTGCGTGCTACTGATATTTCTCCGTAAACTGAAAAATTGAAGGAAACGTTAGGTGTCAAGGAAGTAGTCGTTGGTGATATAACAGATATTCGAACAATTCGAAAAGTGGTAAAAGGCGTCGATCAAATCGTGCATATTCCACCTCTGTTTATTGCAGAAGAGGCATTAGTAGGAAAATACTTGATTGACGAAGCAATTAAGGCCAATGTTAAACAGTTTGTTTTCGTTTCCGTCACTCATCCAATCATGAGCAGCTTACTCAACCACACAGCAAAACGCCTAGTTGAAGAGCATTTGATGTATCAGGAATTGAAAGCGCATTTCAACTATACAATTTTGCAACCGATGCACTATATGCATAATTTCGATCCCAATGCGGTCAAAGAGAGTGGAAAATATGAAATATTCTATAATACGGAAACTAAGTTATCCTACGTTGATCCAGATGATGTTGGTGAAGTAGTCAGCAAGGTATTGGCAGATCCACAGAAGCACAATCGTGCCAGTTATGAATTAGTCGGACCGGACTTCCTATCACCAAAAGGTCTAGTTAAAGAATTTAATGAGTTGACTGGTGAGCATGCCGTGGCCGAACAAGTACCAGATCTAGATGACTTTATGAATCAGGTTGGATTCTTGAATGTATACGGACGTGAATCGGTTAAACATTTAGCAAAAACCTATTCAGATTACGGTCTGGCAGGTAATCCAAATGTTTTGACCTGGTTATTAGGAAGAAAGCCGACAACATTTAAAGAATACGTTGCTAAACAACTTAAAACACGGGGGAATTAATAATGAAAATAGCTGCAGCAGTCGCACATGACTTTAACCAACCATTAAAAGTAGAAGAGGCAGAACTTGATCAACCAAAGAACGATGAGGTTATGGTCAAACTGGTTGCAACCGGGATGTGTCACGCCGACATTATTGCAACACAATTTCAAATGACACCCTTGCCAGCTGTGTTAGGCCATGAGGGTGCAGGTATTATTGAACAGGTTGGTACTGGCGTCACCAATTTAAAGGTGGGGGACCACGTCATTTTAACTGTTGCTTCTTGTGGGGAATGTGACCAGTGCTTGGCCGGACATCCAGCAGAATGTCGCCGAGTAAATGAACTTAATTTTGGCGGCTATTATCAGGATGGTACGAAGCGACTACACCAAGGGGATCAAGAGTTAGGTAATTACTTTGGTCAATCATCATTTGCGACACACGCAATTGTCAACAAGCGTTCAGCAATTAAAGTTGATCCTGACTTGGACTTGAAATGGTATGGGCCACTTGGTTGTGGACTTAATACAGGTGCGAGTGCCATTTTAAATGTTTTTCAACCAGATATAGGCGATTCGGTTGCGGTATTTGGAACTGGAGCAGTTGGTCTAGCCGCTATCATGGCCGCTAAGATGCGTAATGTTCAACAGATTATTGCCGTTGACATTCACGATAATCGCCTTGAATTAGCCAAATCACTGGGTGCCACGACGGTCGTAAATAGCCGAGATTTAAAATCAGCGGACGAAATTGCTGAAGCGGTCAAACAAGTAACGAATGGCTATGGGGTCAAGTACACTCTGGATACAACTGCAGTCAGCATGGTTTCATTGGCTGCCGTTAAGTCATTAGATATTATGGGAACGGCTGGCCTCGTGGGTGCCACTCAAGAGCTCAAGATGAACTTCACGGCAGATATGCTGGCAGATAATCGTCGCCTAATGGCAATCACCCAAGGCGACTCAATTCCACAACTATTTTTGCCACAGTTAATCGAAGCTCATAAAAAGGGTCAATTTCCATTTGAAAAATTGGTTAAATTCTATTCATTAGCAGATATTAATCAGGCAATGGCAGAATCGCTGGATGGATCAGTGATTAAGCCGATTATTATGATTGATGAAAATGCTTAAAACTAGGCTAGCGTGAACTCGTTGATGGTACACTACCGTTAGCGAGTTTTTTATTTGAGGTGAAAATATAACAATCAAACAAATACAAGTTAACGAAGTTGGGGATGCTGAGTGGCGGTTGTTACTTGAAGCAGATCCTGATCGGGCGGTTGTGCTGACATATCTGGCAGAAGCTGATATTTTTGTGGATCAACGCGAGCAGCAAACAGTTGGCATAATTGTTGTGAAGTCGCTCAATTCGACGGATAGCGAAGTCATGAATTTATCAGTGAGCCCAGCCTGGCAACATCAGGGAATCGGTCGTGGTTTGCTTAGTTTTGCTGTGCAAAACTGTAAGGTAGTAGGTGTTAAACATTTGGTGATTAGGACGGGATATCAGTCGCCACAGCAACGCATTTATGAGAAATTCGGTTTTCAAGTGGTGTCAGTAGCAAAGAATTACTTCATCAGATACTATGCCGAGCCCATTTTTGAAGCAGGTCAGCAATTAAAGGATCAAGTGACATTGAATTTAGTCATTGGAAAATAATAAGCTGTTTGCACAAAACTGATAGTAAATTTTTTAATTAGCTAAATTGTCAAAACGTAATTAATCAACTGTAATAAGTAAGGAAAAGTAAGGAATCTAGTAGAGGCGGTAACCAATGATGTACGAATCGAATAAGCAGTTTTTGAGTAAGGTAACAGCTAAGGGACAAATTACCATTCCTAAGGCAGTAAGGGACGATTTGGGGATAGATACGGACTCGAAATTACGATTTATCCAAAATAGTGCTGATTCCTATCTGATGAAAGTGGAAGAAACAGATTCTTTTTGGAATCGCGTTAACGAGAATGTTGCCCAGTATGGACCAATTGATGATAGTCCGGAAATTGACTGGGGACCAGATGTTGGTGCGGAGGTTATAGATTATTATGATTGAACAAGGTCAAATCTATATGATTGATTTAGAACCAAGTAAGGGCACTGAGACCAAAAAATTACGTCCTTACTTGATTGTTAGCAATAACTCGTATCAAAAAGTATTTAATACAGTCATCATTGCGCCAATAAGTTCCTATAGAAAATACTTGGAGCCTCGATTTTCAAACTTACCTTTTTTTGTGAAGGTGCCACTGAATTCGAAGGTGACTGGCACCATTTTATTACAGCACTTAATGAGATTATCCAATCTGAACGTAACTCAATGCTATGATTATTGAGAGCCTCTATGAAACCTTTTTAAATAATCTATTAAGATATAAGAACAATAGAAGCAGATACTATTATAGCGTTTTGATTTATAGTGAAATTACATACATTCCACTTGAATTTACAGTGTCTGGTATGAAGTTAACCAATTTTGTGGATAAAATTATGACTGAGTTTGGTAATCAATCGACATAATTAGTTTAATTGAACAGTAAATTCTGAGGAACAGCCAACCAGACAATTTTTGGGTGGCTGTTCCTTTCTTAGTCCAGATGAAATTTTATTTATTTTCACTTACACTGGTAATTGATATATGGAAATTTGTTCTATTTGGAGGTGGAATAATTGCTAGAATTAGCAACGCAGCTTAAAGGTGCGCGAGAAAAGGCGGGTTATTCTCAGAATGACCTGGCGTTAATTTTGAATGTTACGCGTCAGGCAATTTCAAAATGGGAAACGGGAAAGACATATCCTGACATCGATAATTTAGTCTTTTTAAGTGATTTTTATCAGTTAACTCTGGATGAATTGGTTAAGGGAAGTTTTAAAAAAAATAAATAAAATAATTTATATTATAAATCAGAAGCGGCCTCTATTTGGGATTCATCCCAAATAGAGGCCGCTTAAAATAACGAGTTAACTGATTTTAGTTGTTAGTATGGTAAAATTAAATTTTCGAATCCGTTAGTGATGTTTGTTTTTGTATAATTTGTCTACTAACTCTAAAATCAAGAAGAAAATGAACGTGCCCAGCAATCCAGTGAAATAGGTTTTTAGATAGAATTCAAGAAAGTAGTTTCCTTTATTAATAAAATCAAGAATACCCTTGGATTGAAGTCAATATTTGAG